>JANPEN010000345.1:0-3514 GCA_031422955.1 Acidimicrobiia bacterium | reverse complement strand
GTGGCTTGGGCCACCAGCCGGGTCGATCCCGCACCGGCGGCACCGCCGCTCACCGCCTCGAACACCAGCTCAGTCATGCGGGCCCGGTCCGCGGCGTTGGCCGGTTCGCCAGTGCAGGCCCGCGGGCCCATCACGAACAGCCGCAACGAGGAATGGGGCAGGAGCCCGGTGACGTTGAGGTCGAAGCACCGTCCACCCAGGAACTTCCGGTATTCGGGATAGGACTGCCAGGCCCAGGGAAGGCCGTGGTTCAGTACCGCGGCGGGAATGTCCTCAATGCCCTCCATCAAGGCCACCGTGAAGGGCCGATCGGCCGGGCGGCAGGGCGCGAAGCCCACCCCACAGTTGCCCATGATCGTGGTGGTGACCCCATGCCCGGAGCTGGGCTGCAGGCGTTGTTCCCAGGTGACGTTGCCATCGAGATGGGAGTGGGTATCGATGAACCCCGGCGTGACCAACAGCCCGGTGACGTCGAGCTCCTCGGAACCGGCAGCCGCCGCCGTGCCCACGTGGGTGATGCGCTCGCCATCGAGAGCCACGTCGGCCACAAACGGCGCTCCGCCACTGCCGTCCACCACGGTCCCGCCCCGCAGCACCAGATCATGCATCGCTCACCCCGTGCTCCCTTGGCGACCACACCGCAGCCCGGCCGCGCCCTCACCACTCACCGTACGCCGCGGTCGACCCCACGCGTCGAGCACCCCCGGACACGACGCCAACCAGCTCACCGGGTGCGGGGTGGTGACCCCAGCGATGTGGGATGCTGGCCGCTTTGTTGTTCAACCCGGAGGTAACGGCGTGGCGGTTCCTGTTCGCCAGCAGCTTGGGGGTGTACGGCGGTTTCGAGCAACCGAAAGGCCCGGTCACCGATCACACCCTGCAGCGCCCGAATCTGATCATGGCGTAACCAGTTGGATCATCGAAGTTCGGCCCGGGGCCAGCCGTCCACGGTGTAGGTGGGACCGGAAGTGGTCTTCCCCATCGTGTATTTCAAGGAGGCCGGCCGGGCCATGGTGGAGTTGGCCGACGCCCCCCGGGACAACATCCGCACCGTCAACTACAACCTGGGCGGGCTCCAGCCGGTGCCCAACGCCGGGCAGTTGGCCGAGGCAGTAAGGGCGGTCCTGCCCGGGGCCCGCGTCGATTTCGATCCCGACCCCATGGTGGCCCGCCTCTTCGCCGAGGAGCACCCCGTTGATGACTCCCGAGCCCGGGCCGAGTGGGGCTGGTCCCCACCTTCGATCATCACGCCATGGTGGAGGATTTCCTGGCCGAGTTGCGCAACCATCCCGAGCGGTACGGCTGAGCCGGCCCCGCTGGCGGTCAGAGCCGGCTCAGCTCACCACCAGCGGCATGACCTCCGCCGCGAAGGATTCCATACGGTCCAGCATGGCGGGGAGTTCGTTGGCGGTGACATTCACCATCAGCGTGCTCACGCCGGCGGCGGTCAACCCGTCAATGTCCTGGGCCCGTTGTTCGGCGTTGCCGGTGAAGGCCAAGCGTCCACCCTCGGGACGAGATCGCTCGGTTTCGCTGTGGAAGGCGCAGTTGTAGGCCAGGGCAATGGTGGCGGGGTCACGTCCAGCCTGCTCGGCCAAAGCAAACAGCTTGTCCCGCCGGGCCGTGAAGTCCTCCACCCGGTCCATGCGAAACTTGGGGTTGGTGCCGAAGGGGTACCAACCGTCCGCCAACGCCACCGTGCGGCGCAAGGCGGCCATGCTCTCCCCGCCCACCCAGATCGGAGGGTGGGGTTGCTGCAGCGGTTTGGGATCCGCGGCCACGTCAGCGAACCGGAAGAACTCACCGTCATGGGCAGCCCATTGCTGGGTCCACAGCTTCTTCATGATGGTGACGTACTCGTCCGTTACCCGACCCCGCGCATCGAAGTCCGGCAGGTTGAGCCCCTCGAACTCCTCGCGCATCCACCCGGCGCCGATGCCCACGATGACCCGACCTTCGGACAGCACGTCGGTGGTGGCCAGCGACTTGGCCATGAACACCGGGTTGCGATGGGGCACCACGATGACGGAGGTCAACAGACGCACCCGCTCGGTGACCGCCGCCAACCACGACAGCAACGTGAACTGCTCCATGCAGTCGGTGCTGCCGTCAGCGGACCAGGCGAACTCGCCGGTGTCGCTGTAGGGGTAGTTGGGGCTCACGTGCCGGGGCACCAACAGATGGTCTGACACCGAGATCACGCCGTAACCCAACCGGTCCGCGGCCTGGGCGATGGTGCGGAGGCTGGCCGAATTGGCCAGCGGCCCCCGGAATGGTGCACTGAGACCGAACTGCATGACCGAACCCCCGAGCTGCTGGCCGCTTCCGGCAACCTACCGCGCACGCCCAGCCGGAACGGAATTTCCGTACCGTACCGTACCGTACCGTACCGTACCGTACGATCGATACGGTACGGCATGGTAGGACCGCAATACTCCTACGTTCGGCTCAGGCCTTGATGAGGGCGAACGGCGCCGTGCAACCGGCGGTTGCGCCGTAGGCATGGTTCGGCATGTAGCAATAGCAGAACTCGCCCACGCCGTGCGCCACCAGACCGTCGGAGATGACGCCCTCGCCGATGCGGATGCCGTGGTGGGTGATCAGCTCGTTGTGCACCGGGAAGGCGAGGCCCCCCACGGCATTCACCGGGTTGCCGAGTACCTCAAGGGCCCAAGAGTCAGATGCCACCAGCGCCGGGCGATGATCGGCCAGCCACTTGGACTCACGGACGTAGATCCCGGGCTCGGTGCCGAGGTACTGCGCAGCCAGGTCCTTTCCGACCGGTGTGTTGATACCGGCGTCAAGGGCGGCCTCCGCCAACTGGTGCCAGCCGGTGCGAATGACCACGGCGTCACCGGGCTCGAGGTTCTTCACCCGGCCCCGCTTCATGCATTCCTGGATGTCCTCAATGGTGATTCGATAGGACTTGGCCAGCATCTTCTTGCCAGCGATGGTTTGAGTGTCGCCGGGCGACTTCTCGAGCTTGAGCGACAGCACGTCGATCAGCACACCGCGGGTCACGATGGGACCGACGTGCTCGATGCCGATCTTGGTGACCGCCGTGGGCGTTGCGAAATCGGTGGCCTTGAACCCGTTGTAGAACACCTCCTTGACGCCGATGTGCGCCAAGCCATCGAACTGGGTGGCGATCTGGTAGGTACCGCCCTCCGGGAAGCGCTCCTCGTGGCCCGACAACTGGTTCGTGCCGAAGGGGGTGGCACCCTGGTTCCAGCCCAGCGGCCCGCTCTTGCGATCGGCCTGCCGCCAGTCGTCCTCAGCCTCCAGGCCCGTCCTGCCGGAAGCGGGGGTGAACCACTTGGACGGGTCCTTGGCGGTGTAGCCCAGCATCGTTACCCGCTGTTCGAAGCGGCGCTGCGGCGCACCAACGAAGGCCGGGAACCCGTTGCGCAGCAGGTGACCCATGATCACGGTCTTGGCGCTTTGCCCGGACGCCAGCCCCAGGGCGGCGGCGGTCTTCTTGTGGGTGATCTCGTTGAGGCTTCCCCGCTGGTCA
>JANPEN010000344.1:0-19553 GCA_031422955.1 Acidimicrobiia bacterium | reverse complement strand
GGCGAGATCGGCGCCGGTGAGATTCCGACGATTTTGGTGCCCAACAAGGTCGACCTGGCCGGCCCGGTTCCGGTGGCCAGCCTGGCTACCGCCCTGGCCGGATTGAAGATCAACCGGGAACGGGGCGACATCCTTCGCCAGCGCATCGCCGGGTTGACCAGACGTTTGCTGAACGGGTTCATCGCCGCCGGATTCGATCTGGCCGAACACCGCGGCTTTCCCATCGTCAACGTTGAGCTCGGTGGTCCTGATGCGGTCTTACGGGGGTTGGCGATGATGTGGGAAGCGGGCCTGGTGGTGACGCCTTCGGTGTTCCCGGCCGCGTCGCTATCGCGGGGCGGGGTGCGCTTTTCCGTCACCGCCGACAACACCGAGGACGAGGTCGACCAGGCGATCGAGACCATGGCCCACGTGGCCCGGCAGCTGCGAGTTGGCGCTGGGGCCTAGGATCCCCACTCGCCGGCCGCTCGGAACGAATCGACGGCGAATCGCCCCGGGTAGGGCCGACACCCCACACGGTCGCGGCGTCGCTGCGCATCGAGATCCTCAGGAGGTCCCAGTTGAGCGACCCGAAGCCGTTGGCGGCTCTCAAGGTGATCGAGCTCGCCCATTGGGTGGCCGGGCCGGCGGCGGGCGGAGTGCTGGCGGATTGGGGCGCCGACGTCATCAAGGTCGAGCCCCCTGGCGGGGAGCCCATGCGCCACCTGTTCGCCCGGCCCGATGCCCGCCCGCCGGCAACCGGAGACGAACCCCGGTCACCGGCCCCCCAGGCCCCCTCCTTCGTGGCGGTGAACCGGGCCAAGCGGTCCATCGAGTTGGACCTGGCCGACCCCGCTGACCTGGCCTGTTTCGAGCAGCTGCTGGCCGATGCCGACGTGTTGTTAACCAACCTGCGGCCCCAGGCGCTGGAAAAGCTGGGCCTCGCCCCCGAGGCGGTAGCGGCCCGCCACCCCCGCCTCATCTACTGCTCCGTCACCGCCTACGGCTGGCAGGGCCCCGATCGCGAACAGGCCGGCTACGACCTGGCCGGGTTCTTCAGCCGCAGTGGGGTGCTTCACCAGATCACCACCCGCGACTCGGCCCCCGCCCCGCTCATGAATGGCATGGGCGACATGTTCACCGCCATGTCGGCCCTGGCCGGTCTGCTCGCCGCGGTGGTCGAACGCCAGGTCACCGGCAAGGGCGGCTTTGTGGAGGCGTCGCTGTTGCGCACCGGCATGTGGGCGGTGGCCGGCGAGTTGAGCGTCAACGCCAACGGCGGCAAGGCCCCCCCGGTTGCCCCCCGGGAGAGCTGCCCCACCCCGCTGTTCAACGTCTACCGAGCCGGTGATGACCGTTGGTTCGTGCTGGTCGGGGTGGAGGTGGACCGCCATCTGCCCACGGTGCTGGCCGCCATCGGCCGCTCGGACCTGCTCCAGGACGAACGCTTCGCCACCGGCCGGGCCATCGCCCGCAACCGCGTCGCCTTCATCGCCATCCTCGACGAGGCCTTCGCCACCCACTCCTTGGCGGAGTGGGAGCAGATCTTCGCCGAGCACGACGTGTGGTGGGGGCCGGTGCAGACCCCCGCCGATGTCCTGGCCGATCCCCAGGCCCACGCCAGCGGCGGCTGGACCACGCTGGCCGATGGTTCCGGCACCACCGTTGATGCCCCCATCCGCTTCGACGGCCACAGCCGCCACGCCATTCCCGCCGCCCCTACCGTCGGCCAGCACAACCAGCAGATCCGCGCCGAACTCGACCGAGCAGGGAACCGACCAAATGAGTGACCGCGCTACTCCTGCCGACCGCCCGACCGGCCGCTCCGCCGACTCCGACGCGGCCACCCGGGACGCGGTGTTGCTGGAGAAGGACGGCGTCATCGCCCGGCTCATCCTCAACCGGCCCGAGAAGGGCAACGCCCTGCCCTTCGCCGCCCTGGACCGGCTGGTGGAGTTGCTTCACCAGGTCGAAGACGACGACGACGTCAAGGTGGTCATCCTCAAAGGGCGAGGCGCCTCGTTCTGCGTGGGCGACGACTTCGACGACATCGCCAGGGCCTATGGCCATGTCGGGGCCGAGCCCGGCAAGCGGCCGCCGCGGTTGAGCCAACGGGCCCGCCTGGCCATCGACCGGCGCCTTGGGGCCAGTGTCAGCGCCTTCCAACATTCGGCTAAGCCGGTCATCGCCCAGGTCCAGGGCCACTGCGTCGGCATCGGCATCTACCTGGTCGAGGTAGTGGATCTGGCCATCTGCGCCCATTCGACCCGGTTCAGCCATGCCGAGCAACGCCTGGCCCTGGCCGGAAACACCTTCCACCTGGCCAGCCAAATCCTCAGCTACGGACCGAAGAAGTCCCGTGAGCTGTTGTTATTCGGCGACCAGTTCGACGGTCCCCAGGCCGAGGCCATCGGGCTGGTCAATCGCAGCGTGGCCGACGATGAGCTGGAGGCGACCGTGGACGCCTGGGCGGCGAAGGTGGCCCGCAACTCCAAAGACGCCCTGGTGGTGGGCAAGGCGGTGCACGCCATGGCCCTCGCTTCGCTGGGGGTGAGCGGGAACTTCTACAGCGGCATGGTCGGCCACGCCCTGGCCACCAACGTGAAGTTCGACCCCGAGGACTTCAACTTCTTCCGCCAGCGTCGAGACCAAGGCACCAAGGCCGCCTTCCAAGGTCGCGACGGCCATCACACCGAAGGTGAAGGCCCCGACAGCCCCGGCGGCAACGGCGGCAACGGCTGAATCGCCTGAACCGGCTGAACCGCCTGAACCGGCTGAACGGGCCCGTTCAGGCGTTGCCGAAGACGAGACGCTGGCACACGGCGGCAAAGGCTTCGGGATCGTCGCGCTGGGGGTCGTACCACTGATGGAACCAGCTGGTCATGCCGAGCAGGGCCTGGGCGGCCAGACGGGCGTCACAAGGGGGGATGACCCCGGCCTCCCCGGCGGCGCTGACCGCCTCGATGAGGTAGCGCAACAAACGGCGCTCCTTGGCCTTGATCTCTGCCTCGTAGCGGTCTTCGAGGGCGGCCCGATCACCGAAGAAGACCATGAACAGGGCCGGGTTGGCCGCGATGGTCAGCACCTGTTGGCGCATGAGGGCCCGCAACCGTTGTTCGGGGTCCTCAATGGCAGCCAGCTCGGCCATGGTCTGCAGGGTGGTGCTGATGGCCCGATCGAAGATCAGGTAGAGCAGATGGGCCTTGTTGGGGACGTAGTGGTAGAGGCTGGCCCTGCCGGTGCCGAGGGAGCCAGCCACGTCGTCCAGACTGGCCGAATCGAAGCCGCGCTGGCGGAACACCTCAATGGCCACGTCCACGATCTCGCGCTGCCGGGCCAGGAAGGCAACGGAAGGCTGGTCCTGACGAGGCCGTCCCCGCCGGCGCACCTCCCCCATGCTCACCGGAGGTTGGGGAAGCACCCCGAGCCGACGTCGACACTGCCTTCCTCGGGGAACAGCTCGTCGGAATGGGCGCAGTAGCCCAGGGCCAGAAACAGGTAGGTGTCCGCCAGGCGCAACGCGTGGGCGATGCCAGGCGTAGCCGCGGTGGTGCGCAGCCGGTGCAGCTCGGCCCGAAAGGCCAGCAGCTCCAGCCGGGTAGCTTCCAGCTCGCTAATCCCCGGCGCCGCGCCGGTCGGCTCGGTTTGGATCGGCTCGCTCATGATGCCGCGCCCCTGGTGTCGAAGATGCGTCGGGTCTTGAGCTCGTAGCGAGGCAGGGTGTTGGGCTCGAGGATCTCCACGCCCAATCGCACCCCGAGATGCTGACGGAAATGCGCGTCAAGCCGAGACTGCAAACTATTCCGGTCAACCAATTCCCGGTCACCGCCGCCTTCCCGATCATCGCGGCGGGCCTCGACCCGTACCAGCATCTCGTCGAACGGTCCCGAGCGGCTGATGTGCAGCTCGTAGTGGTTGGTCAACCCCTCGACCCCGCCGATGAGGTTCTCCACCGCGGTGGGATACACGTTGGTGCCCCGGATGGTGACCATGAAGTCGCTTCGACCCAGCACCACCCCGGGCAGATGGGCCCACGTCCAACCACAGCCGTGATCAGGTTCCAAGTCGCGCTGCACCAGGTCGTGGGTGCGATATTTGATGAACGGTTGAGAGAAATGGGTGTAGCTGGTGACGATGTTCTCACCGATCTGGCCTGACTCCAACAAAGGTTCGCCCGATTCAGGATCCGCGGTGTAGCTATGTACGACATCTTCGATGGTATGCACACCGCCACCCCACTCACGACAGCTCTGGGCCACATGCATAGCTTCGCCGATGCCGTAGGCATCGATGACGTGGGTGGCGCCCCAACCCTGCATCAGACTCTGGCGGGTCACCGGTACCGAGAAGCCCGGCTCGCCGCCCCCCATCACCATCTCCACGCCCGCATCACGCAGATCCAGCCCTTCGCTCCGGGCCACTTCGACCAAATGCAGCAGGTAGGTAGGGGTACCCACCACCATTCTGGGCTTGTGCTGCAGGATCTGGCGCACCCGTTCGATACTGCTGGCCCCACCCCCGGCCAAGATGCGCAAGTTCATGTTGCGCGCCCCCCAGTAGATGCTCCACAACCCGATCCACATTCCGAAATTGAAACAGAAATAGATCGAATCCCCCGGCCGCACACCGTGGGCCCAAAACGAATAGCAGTACTGGGTGGCACTCTTTTGCATTTCGAACTGGGTGAACCCCTCGTTGAGAAACCGCCCAGTGGTGCCAGTAGTATGGAAATACATCTGAATTTCTTCAGCCGGTAACGCCAAACCCCCGAAACCAGACGGCTCCCTGTCTTGGTCGAGCAGAAAATCTGGCTTGTCGGTGAAGGGGAGGCGATGGTGAAAGTCATCCCAGCTCCGAATGTCCGATGGCTTCACCCCGGCATCGTCGTAGAGACGGCGATACATCGGCGAATGGCGGTAGGACCAGTCGATCAGATGCTGGATGCGGCGCAGGTGGATACCGTCGAGTACCTCACGGGAAGCGGTCTGGGTAGGGCGGTTCCAGAACCGTTCGTCGCTCACCGGCCCTGCCAGTCCGGCGCGCGGCGGGCCAGGAAGGCGGCCGCTCCTTCGGCGTGGTCGCTGGTGGTCTTCAAGACGCTTTGCCCCAAACGCTCCAGGCGCCGACCGGTCTCGTGGTCCACGTCGGTGCAGGTGTTGAGTACCAACTTGGCCATACCCAACGCCAGCGGCGCGAAGGCCGCCATCTCGGCGGCCAGGGCCAGCGCCGCGGCCAAGGCCCCACCCGGCTCGCTGACCGTGGTGACCAGGCCCAGGGCCTTGGCCTCTTCTGCGCCGAGGGGCCTGGCCAACATGACCAGCTCCTTGGCCCGGCCCAACCCCACATAGGAAACCAGCCGGGAGCAACCCCCCGAGCCGGGGATGAGACCGACCTTGGCCTCGGGCATCACGAAACGGGCGTCGCTGGCGATGACCCGGAAATCGCACGACAAGGCCAGCTCGAACCCGCCGCCGGCCGCTACGCCGTTGACGGCCGCTATGACGGGCACCTCGATGGATTCGATCAGGTCGAACACCGAGTGGATGCCCCTGGCCACCGCCCGGAACCCTCTGGTACCCATCTGGGTGAGGTCACCCATCTCCGACACGTCTTCTCCGGCCGAAAAGGCCCGCCCGGACCCGGTGAAGATCACCACCCGTACCGCAGGGTCTGCCGCCACCGCCTCCACCGCGTCGCGCAGCTCGCCCCGCATCTTGGCGTTCCAGGAGTTGAACTTCTCGGGGCGGTTCAAGGTGATGATGCGCACCCCACCGTCACGATCCTCGACCAACAAATGTTCATAGCTCATAGGTTCTCGTCCCCCTCAAGCTTCTCGTCCCCCTCGAGTATGGTGACCCCGGAGGCGATGAGCACGCCGGCCTGGTTGTGTACGTCCACCCCGTAGTCGGCGGGGCTGATGGTGAGCGCGTCACCGGGAAACACCGGCCCCCGCAAACGCAGATCCAGATTCAGCACCGCGTCGGGCCCGAGCTGGGCGATGAGCAGATCTAACACGATCGTGGCGGTGAAGGGCCCGTGTACGACGGTGTCGGGCAGTCCGGCGGCTTTGGCGAAGTCCACATCGAAATGGACGGGGTTGTGGTCTCCCACCGCGTCCCCATAGAGGGACACGCGGTCCCGCCCAATGGGAGCGGCGCTGGCCGAGGTGATGGTGGGGTGGCTCATGGGCGCTCCGCTCGTTCCACAAAGGTGGTGCGTTGGCGTTGGATCAGCTCGCCGTCGGCCCCCCAGAACTCCGCCAGCACGGTGGCCAGGTGCAGGGTGGTCTTGTCCAGAATGTCCTCGATGGTCACCACCAGGCGAACCCGTTCCCCGGCCACGAAGGACCGGTGCCATTCGTAGGACTGGCCTCCCTGCAGGGCACGACGCAGGTCCATCCCCAGCGGCCCCACCACCGAGTCCTGGCCGGCGGCGGTGGGCCCGAAGAAGGGCACCCGCAGGGCGGTCTCGGCGCCGGTGGGGGTGCCGATAGCGGCGGCGAGCTGGCGCAGATGCTCCTCGTCCACGACCAGCTCGGTGTCCACGATCACCTCACCCAGGATGGCCAGGTTCATGGACGGCTCGTTTCGGGTCGGGCCGGTTCGGTTGCATCGGGCCGGTTCGGTTGCATCGGGTCGGTGTTCACAGGAAGCGGCGGTTGAGCCGGTTGGACGGGACCTCGATACCCAGCTCAGCCAGGAGCGGCTTGGTGTCGTGAATGTACTGGCGGCGCAAATCGGCGTTGTTCTTTTGGCGCAGGCCCCATCGCACGTAGTCCTCCGAGAACGCAGAGTCGGAGCGGCCGAACATGTCCAGCGCAGCGGGCCACCACTTCTTGATTAGCTCGTTGGCCTCGGCCAAGCCTTCGGGGGTGGCGCAGATCTGGCGCAGGTTGCGCAGGCCGAGGGTGCAGTGGAACACCTCGTCTTTGTGGAGCTGCGGAGCGACCTCGACCAGCGGCTGGTAGGGCACTCCCTCCCAGGTCTCACCGATGTAGACCCCGACCCTGTCGATGAGGCCATGGAAATAGGCGAGATCGCAGAAGGTGTCGATGGGCAGGCGGAAGGCGTACTGCTCGATGGGCCGCTCCACCTTGTCCACCCCCAGGCCCTTGAGGATCCGGGCGGTGATGAGGCCGTGCTCGACCTCTTGGTTCATGAGCTTGGTCAACGCCAACTTGGTCCGCTCGTCGGTGGGCAAATTCCGGCAGCGGTCCCACAGCATGTCCATCAGCGCGGTGAAATGGGGGTTGGTGCTGTTTTCGATGTGGTAGCTGAGCATCCGGATGAGGAGGTCCCGGAACTCCTCGGGCAGGTCGGGGTCTCCCTCGGCCCAGATCTTCTGTTCCGGCGGCAGCGTTGCTGAGGTGGCGGCTTCGCTCATGGCTTCGAACCTCCCGATGATTCAGCGCAACTCGATTTAGTTCGACTCGTGCGTCTAACTAATCATCCCGGTCGAGAGGGGTCCGTGTCAAGGGTCACGAGAACGCCCCAGCTAGCGTTACCCGCAGTGACCCGCAACCTGCCGAGTTCCGAGGACCTGATGTCCCCCGCTTCGACCCGATTGCTCGAAGATTTGAGCATCTACGTGCTGCCGGGGCGAACCCAGGACCCGGCCCACGGCCTGGTCGAGGCGAGAGACGCCGAACGGGCCGGTTTCGGGACCGTCTATGTCAGCGAGCGGCTCGATCTCAAAGAAGCCGCTGTCACGTGTGGGGCGTTGACCGCCATCACCACCGGCACCCGCATCGGTACCGCGGTGATTCACCCCGGCACCCGCCATCCCCTCACCATGGCGGCGATGGCCGCCACCCTGCAGACCATGAGCGGTGGCCGCTTCGTGTTGGGCCTGGGTCGGGGTCTGGGTGCGCTGGCCCCCTCGTTGGGCGTGGCCAAGCCAACCCTGGCCGGCCTCGAACACCTGGTGGTCACCCTGCGGCGGTTGTGGGCGGGCGAGCGGCTCACCGAGACCGGTCCGGCCGGTTCCTTTCGCGGCCTTCGTTTTTCCGACGTTCCCACCGTCCCTCCACCCCCCATACTGTTCGGTACGATCGGGCCCAAGGGCTTGGCTTTGGCCGGGCGCCTTTTCGACGGGGTAATCCTCCATCCCCTGTTGAGCCCGGACGCGGTAGCTCGCTCGGTGCAGATCGTTCGACGCGCCGCCGAGGACGCCGGGCGTGACCCCACCGCCGTTCGGGTGGTGTGCACCTTGATCACGGCACCCGACCTCAGCGCCGAACGAACCGGAGTGGTGGTGGGCGCCCGCGCCATCAGCTACGTGCAGGTCCGGGGACTGGGCGAATTGCTGGTGGCAGCCAACGGGTGGGACCCAGCCGTGCTGCAGCGCGTACGCGACCATCCCACCCTGGCCGGCAAGGGCATCGCCGATACGGCCTTGACCCGCGATCGTCTGGTTGAAGCGGCCGGCGCCATACCCGAGGCCTGGTTCGAAGAAGGTTCCGCCGTTGGTTCCGCCGCCCACTGCGTGGCCAGGGGACGCCTGTACCTCGCCGCCGGCGCCGATGAGATCCTGCTGCACGGCACGTCGCCCCTCGAGGCCACTGCGTTGGCCCGCCTGTGGGGCGAGACCAACGCCGAGCGAACCTCCGCCCGCCCGGCGGCGGCCTCGTCGAGCTGATCCAAAGTCTCTCCGTTGTCTGACCCCAACCGCACCCACCGCCTCCCTGACACCGGCGAAACCGGTGAGCGGCTCGAGCCGGACCGGCTGGCCCGGTATCTGCCCGACCTTCTGGCCGGCCGGCTGAACGCACCGGTTTCGGTGGGCGCCATCGAACGCTTGAAGGGCGGCTACAGCCGTCAGATGTGGGCGTTCGAAACCCTCGAGACAGCCGGGGCGGTGCCTGCCCGTTGGATCCTGTGCGCCGATTCCGCCCAGAGCGTGGTGGGGCCCGACTCGCTGGAGCGGGTGCGGGAGGCAAAACTCCTGCAGCGAGCCCATGAGGCGGGGCTGTTGGTGCCGGCGGTCCTGCTGGTGGCGGGGGCCGACAACCCGTTCGACGTGTCGTGGTTCGTGATGGCCCGCCTGGAAGGCACCGCCTCCGTGGGGCCGTTACGGCGCGACCCGTGGTACCAGGAACGGTTCGGCCCGCTGGCCGAGCAGAAGGCCACCATACTGGCAGGTATCCACCGCCTGGCCGGCGTGGAGGACATCCTCGGCCCAACCCCGGCCCCTGGCGATGTGGCCGACCGAGAGATCCAGCGCTGGGCCCAGGCCCTGAAACAGACCCCCGGGGCGCGCTCGCCCGTGCTGGCGCGGGCGCTGGGCTGGCAGGGGGACCATCTTCCCCCGGCCCCGCCCCGCACCAGCGTCGTCCACGGGGACTTTCGCACCGGTAACCTGCTCTACGACCAGTCCGGTTGGCGGGGGGTGTTGGACTGGGAGATGGCCCACCTGGGCGACCCGTTGGAGGACGTGGCCTGGGCTCAGCTGGTGTGTTGGCGGCTGGGCACCGACAACGTCGGCGGCCTGGTTGACAAACCAACCTGGCGTCGCCATTACGAGGCGGCCGCGGCCCGCTCGATCGATCCAGAGGCGCTGCGATTCTGGGAGGTGCTGGGCTCCCTGAAGATGTCGCTGCTGGCCTGGCGGGCCTTCGCCCGCACGCCCGAAGGCCCCGAACGGGACCTGCTGGAACGGCTCTACCACCAACTCGGCACCGAGTTAGAGCAAGTACTGCTGGCCTGAACCGGGCCGGTTCCGGAGGCACGGCAGGCGCGGCAGCCGTAGAAGCCGCCTCAGCCGGTCGCCCCGCGTTCCTGATGTCGCTGGTAGTTCTTGTGCAAGCGCTCCATCAGATATTCCCCGTACACCAGGGACGCAAAGCGCGGTTGTTCCCCCGCCGGGACACTAGAGGCCAGCGGTTCCACCACCGTGTGCATGTGGGGGTCGTAGAAGAAGGCGGCGGAGTAGCGAGCCTCACCGGTGGCGTTACGAACCCGATGAGGGGTCGAGACCCAACGGCCGTTGGACCAACGATGCAGGATGTCGGCGGAGTTCATGACAAAGGTGTCTGCCACCACCGGCACGTCCAGCCAGGCGCCATCGGGGGCACGCACCTGGAGGCCAGGCAAACGATCCTGGGCCAACAGGGTGATGAAGCCGTAGTCGGAATGGGGGGCCGCGCCGAATCGGTCGGCGGGGGCATCGGGTGGTTGGGGCGGATACCACAGCAAGCGCAGAAAGGTAACTGGCTCGGCGAAGGCGGCCAGGAACGTGTCGGCGGGGGCGCCCAGCGCCACCGCGATGGCCCGGGTCAAGGCCAAGCCCAGCCCCCGCATCGCCTGCACGTAGCGCAGAATCGGTTCTCGCAGTTCCGGCGCGCCGGCAGGCCATTGGTTAGGCCCGGCCAAGGCCACCCCGGCCGCAACGTCGGGATGGTCGGGGGCCAACTCGTGCATGACCATGAAGGATTCGGATTGGTTGGGTTGACGCACTGTGTCCACCGTGGAGGTGACGATGGTGGAGGAGGCCATCTTGATGAAACCCCGATGGTGCTCGTTGAGCGCAATCGCTTCCTTGTCGACCCGGTCCAGTCCGTGGAAGCGACGGGAGGCAGCGAACAAATCAGCCACCAAGGCTTGGTCGACGCCGTGATTCGCCACGAAGCCGAAGCCCAGCGTCGAGTACACCTCGTCGAGCTGTTTGGCGACATGGCGAAGCCCCGCGTCGGTTCCTTCCAGTGCTGGGCCGACGTCAACAACGGGAATGCCGTCGGGGTCGGACCCGACCGTGGGTGTCATAACCTTCCTCCTCGCCGCGCCCTGGCCGACACGAGCCCGCAGGTTAGCTTCCAGCGACCTCGCCGGCAGAGCGTTGCCAGCCGGCCTCGGCTCGGTCGCGCAGCTCCTGGGCCATGGGCAACGGGCAGGACGAGGCCAGGCGCTCGTTGGTCTCGGGATCCACCTCGGTCAGAAAAGTGGCATGGAAACGGTTGATCACGTTGCTCATGCCCACCGTGAAACAAATCTCCATGATCTGTTGCACACTGAAGTGCTCACGCAAACGCCCGTAGAGCTCATCCTCGATAGGCGCCATCCGGGTCGAGCGTTGGGCGTACTCCACGATGGCCGCCTCCTGCGGTTCGTACACACCCTCCGGCAACACCTCGTCACCGATGTGGGCAAGCTTGGCTTCGTTGAGACCGGCGCTGCGACCCAGCACCACGTGAGTGGGAATTCAATAGTGACAATCGTTGGCCACCGAGGCGCCGAGGTAGGCCAGTTCCCGTTGGGCGGGGGTGAGGGAGTTGTTGGCATACACCGTCGAACCGAAGCTCACCATGGCCGAGAAGATGTCGGGATGGTTGGCCATGGCTTGATACACGTTGATATCGCGCCAGGGAGCGCCCTGGGCCTCCATCCGGTTACGCACCTTCAGCAGCAGTGCGGCCGCGGCGGGGTCGGCATTGGGATCATCGGGGTCGACAAGGGGAAGGCGGGCCATAGCGCAAAAACCTACCCGGCCGGGGCCACCCGCTTCGAGCCGCAGGCTCCTAGCGTGGGCGGACATGCCGCCGACGCTTCGTTCAATCCTGCTGTTCGCAGTGGCCGCGGTGGCCGAGATCGGCGGCGCCTGGTTGGTGTGGCAGGGCTGGCGGGAGCACCGGGGCCTGGCCTGGATCCTGGCCGGGGTGGTCCTTCTGGGCGCCTACGGTTTCGTGGCCACCCTGCAGCCCGACCCCAACTTCGGGCGCATCCTGGCCGCATACGGCGGGGTGTTCGTGGCCGGCTCGCTGCTCTTCGCTCGCCTGGTCGACGGATTCCGGCCCGATCGTTTCGATCTGGCTGGTAGCGCCCTGTGCCTGGCCGGCGTGGCGGTGATCATGTATGCCCCCCGCTGACACGCCCGGCGGGCGAAGCCGTCAAGCGCGGGCGGCCCGCTGACGATCCGCGAAGGTGTGGGTCGGCCACATGTCCTGATCCTCGCCCCAGGCCTCGATCCCTTCGAGGTCCCAGCGGATGAGGCTGTTGATGTCGATGAAGGTGTGGCGGTTGATGATGATGCGACTCACCGGCTCCCCCACCGCCCGCAAGGGACGGCCCTCGGCGTCTTGGCCTTCGAGCTCGATGCGGGTGATCCAACCCTGCAGGGGGTCGCGTTCCACCCGCCGCTCGCCTCCCGCCATGCTCACCGTTCGGCCATCTCGGCGTAGAAACCCATAGGCGATCGGGTCCCCGTCGGCCGTGGTGTTGGTCACGGCGAGAAACCCGTGCTCGGCGTCCGCGGCCCCCGTCACGTAGGCAGCCTGGCGGGGACGGTGCTCCGGCCGCGGCCCCCAGGTGCGATCCCGCATGCCCAGGCAGTCAATGGCGATCTCCTCACCGTGCACGGTGATGGTGCCGTGCACCCGACCGAGTTGGTCGAAATGATGGGCGGAACCAAAGGTAGAGCCAACCGCAGTGAGCGGTTCAGGGGCCATCACCCCCTCGAAGCGCAGGTCGGCCCGGAACCGGTCGCCGTCTCCGAAACCCAGTTGGTAGACCATGGTCGGCTCGACGACCTTGATCTGCACGCCGGTGGGCAGGGTGATATCGGCCAGATCGGCGCCCGGCGGCAACTGCAGGGCGGAATAGTTGGCGCTGTAGAGCACCTCCCAGGGCAGATGAGCACGGTCGTCCCATACCCAGGCCCCGCCGGCCACGGTGCCGATGTTGGGCCGCACCATGGTGTAAAACCAGCCGCCCAACCGCCGGCCGGGATGATGAAAGGAAAACCACGAGGTTTCCGTCTCCCACCAGCGATCGCTCATCACGTCGAAATGGAACCGGTCATCAGCCGGCGTGAAGGCGTAATTAGCGGCGGGGTCTGCTGCGGTTGGGGGGCTATCGGCGGGCTTGTTCATCGGGCGAGGGTCCTCTCAGTAGCCCAGGTCACGGGCGGCACGGTCCAACACCACCGGCACAGACCAAGCGGTACGGGCCAGGCGTAGATCGGGGTTGGCCCCGCTGGCGTAAAGCCCCGATGCGCTCATCCAGAACGCCACCGAGCGCATGGCATACAGCAGCTGGTAATAGCGGCACAGCTCCTCGTCGATGCGGATGCCGGTGCCCCCCTCGTAGCGTCGATAGAACTCGTCCCGCTCGACCAGGTTGGACAACAGCTCGGTGCCCTCCCGGTTCAAGTCCGACAGCACGTAGGCCACGTCGTACATGGGGTCCCCGATGACCTGGGTTTCCCAGTCCAAAACGGCGGACACCCGGTCGTTGTCGATCAACACGTTGCCGGTGCGGTAGGCGCCATGGACCAGCACCAGGCGCTCGGTACGGGGCGCATTGGCTTCCAACCAACCCAACAGGTCGATAAGCACCGGATCGATGGGTTGGCCCGACTCCTCGATGAGGGCTCGCCATTTGGCCACCTCACGACGGGCGAAGTCATCTCCCAGGGCCGGCACGCCCAGGAAATCGAGCCCGGCTTCACGCCAATCCAGGCTGTGCAGGGCCACCAGCGTGTCGGTGAAGCTGCCCGGCAGCACGCCCCGATCAGCCGCCTCTTGGTAGAAACGCCGGCCGTCACGACCCCAAGGGCTGGGACACACGCCCGCCACCTTGTCCATGACGATGAAGGGCGCCCCCAACACGGCGGGGTCCTCTTCGTAGAAGTAGGCCCGGGGGGTGGGCACCGCGGAGGCCTCCAGGCAGCGCAGCACCCGATACTGCACCCCCAGGTCCGACAGCTCCCGCAGCAGGGCGTTGCCGGGGTCGCGGCGCAGGCAGAAGCCCTGGCGGTGGGTTTCGCCCTCGCTGGTCCAACGAGCGTCGAACAGCCAGGTCTCATGGGACCAGCCCACCGCGATCCGCTCGATGTCGGTCAGTTCCAGGTCTGCGCCAGCCAGCCGCTCGGCCAGATAGTCGCGAATGCGCGCTTCCATCGGGCGATCCGGGGCGCTGGTCGGATCGGTTGGGCTGGCGACTGTCATGCTGCGTACTCCATCTGGCGATCGATGCGGGCCCGAAGGGTGGTGCGAACCCGGCCCAGGAGAACCTCGAAGCGGGGCTCGCCCAGCACGGCCCGCTGCTCATACAGGGTTGCCACCAGGTGGCCCAGGATCGCCCCCAGATCCGCCCGGTCCGCCGGTGCCGGCTCGGCAGACTCGGCACGGGCAACCGCCTGGGTCAGGGCGCTCACTGCGCTTCGCAGCGCGGCGGGGGTTTGGGCGTCGAGTAGGGCGTCGAGATCGACCCGCAGCACCGCCCGCTCGGCCCGTTCGGCCGCGGCGTGGGCATCGGCTGCTCGCAGTTGGCGGGACAATTTCTCCAGGATCACCGAGGCCATGAAGGCCTGGGTGCGGGCGAAGGTGTCCCCGACCTCGGGCCCGATGCGCGAACGGAAGGTGACCGCCATGCGCTCCAGTAGCTCATCGGGGTTCATCGGGGACCTGCCTTGGGATGATCGGTCTGGTCTGTGCCACCCGGCCATGGCGAGGCGACTCGGTATTCGGCTGCACCCTACTGGCCGCCAGACCTGGCCACCGAAGCCGCCTCCGGGCCGCTAATCGACGTCGATTCGGCGCCACGCGGGCTCCTAGGAGACCTGGTCAGGTCACATCGAAATAGGAACGCAGGGGCTCGGGGGTCCGGTCCCCTTCGAACTCGAACAGCTCCAGCAGGACTCCGTCGGGCCCGGTGACCATGGCGTAGCGGAACTGCTCTGCCACCTTTATACCGCGCGGTACGGCGACGCCTCCTGCTTCGAGCCGGGCGACCACGGCCGGCAGGTCCACAACGTTGATGCCCAGATGGTTGATCGGACCTCGGTGGTTGGGGGCCTGGTCGTAGAAGTTGAGCCGGCCGCCGCCCAGCTGCACCAGCACGTTGCGGGCGCCAGCCAGGTCTACGTCGGCCACCACCTCGGCGCCGAGAAAGTCCCGGTAGAACCCCAGCGCGGCATCGAGGTGGCGGGACATGAGATGGGCATGATGAAAGCTGGCCTTGGGCGTAGGAGTCATCGCCTCAGTTTGGTCTTCCGCACGGCACGATGGGCCCACAGCGCCGGCCGCGGTCTCGAATCTCACCCAGCGTCGCACTTTTGCTGCCCGCGCTCGTCCGAAAGGGACCGAAGAACCTGCAGTTGTGCGGATCGAGGGAAATCGGCGGAAGCCCGGCCAACTCAAAACGGTCTGACCTGGGGGCAACGCTCGGCGGCTCACGTGAGAACCCCAGAACCGCACACCGGGCTTCCCCGCCGTCGACCGAATACCGCGCTGGGTGGCAGGGCCGGCTACCCCGGCCCGTTCCAGGTCCAACGCCCGGGTCTGGCAGGATCCGTCCCGCTGGGCCGGGCCGGTCCCGACGCGCGATACTTCTCCCGACGCGCCGGTTTCTGTTGGCAGGGGGTGCTGGCAGGCTCGGGCCCTCGCTCACGTGGGGTGGGCAGCTCCGAGAAACCAGGCGCCAAACACCGAAGGGGACGATCATGGCCAAGCCGCAGGAATACTACGACGGGATCAAGGCGCGGTTCGCCGAAGAGCGCGATCTCCGACTGGCCTTCCGCCCAGAAGGTACCGCCCAGTACATCATTGACCTTGAGGGCAACCTGGCTACCTACGAGCAGGATCCCTACGGGGGCGAACCCCCCATCCGCGAGACTCTCGAGGACACGGTCGAAGTCCTTTTCATCGGTGGTGGGTTCTCGGCCCTGCTGACCTCGGGCCGGTTGCGCGAGGTTGGGGTCGACTCCATCCGCATCGTGGAAAAGGGCGCCGACGTGGGCGGAACCTGGTACTGGAACCGTTATCCCGGTATCGCCTGCGACGTGGTCGCCTACGACTACCTCCCACTCTTGGACGAAACGGGCTATGTCCCCACCCGCCACTACGCCTCGGGCGAGGAGATCTATTCCTACTGCCAGATGATCGCTCGCAAGTACGACCTCTACGACCTGGCCGTGTTCCAGACCACGGTCACCTCAACCACCTGGCACGCCGATGAGCAAATGTGGCACGTCGCCACCGACAGGGGCGACTACATGCGGGCGCGGTTCGTGGTCTGCGCCAACGGCACCCTGACCAAGCCCAAGCTGGCCCGTATCGCGGGGATGGAGCGTTTCGCCGGCCACTCCTTCCACACCTCGCGCTGGGACTACGCCTACACCGGCTCGAACCTGGAGAACCTCAAGGACAAGGTGGTCGGCATCATCGGGACCGGGGCCACCGCAGTGCAGGCGGTTCCCCACCTCGGCGCCAACGCCAAGGAGCTGTACATCTTCCAACGCACCCCGTCGTCCATTGACGTACGTGACGACTGGGAGACCGATCCCGAGTGGGCGGCCAAGTTGGAACCGGGTTGGCAGGCGCAGCGCCGGGCCAAGGCGTTCACCGACCCGCCGCTGACGGAGCTGCAGGTAGGCCAGCGCGCCGGCACCACGCCCGAGGAAAAGGTGCGCCGCCAGGAGAACGCCAACATCGACTACATGATGCGCATTCACCGTCGCATCGAGGACATCGTCGAGGACCCCACCACCGCAGACGCCCTCAAGCCCTGGTACATGTTCATGTGCAAGCGGCCCTGCTTCCACAACGATTACCTGCCCACCTACAACCTGCCCAACGTTCACCTGGTGGACACCCACGGCAAAGGCATCCAGGAGATTGGCCCCGGCGGGCCCATCTTCGAGGGCAAGGAGTACCAGCTCGACCTGCTCATCTACGCCACCGGTTTCGAGGTGCAAAAGACGGGCACTTGGAACCGTATCGTGGGTGAGGACGGCCTGGACCTGCAGGACAAATACGCCGAGGGCATTCGCACCCTGTTGGGCATTCACACCCAGGGCTACCCGAACCTGTTCATCATGGGCGGATACCAGGCGTCGTTCAACTTCAACCTGACCGACGTGCTGCAGGCCCAGGGCGACCACATCGCCGCCTGCATTGACCACGTGCGACGCAATGGTTACCGCACCATGGACGCCACCTCCGATGCCGAGGAGTGGTGGGTGCAAGAGGTCATCTCCCACCGGGGTAAGACCAACCGCAACCAGGAATGCACCCCCGGTTACTACAACTTCGAAGGCGAGTTCAACCGCCGGCAGGACGGCAACTACAACGCCGGCTTCCCCAAGTACTACAGCCACCTGGCCGCAGTACGCGAGCGACTCGATGAACACTTTGCTTTCAGCGAAAGCTGAGCACCACCTTCCTGACTGAATCAGGGCCGGGTCCCGCTACGGGCCCGGCCCTTTTGTGTCCGAGCCAGTGTTCCAGCCGGTGTTCGGGCCGGTTAGTCGCAGCAGCTCGGCCCGGCCACGGCGGCGGGCGCACAACCCAACGCGGCGGGTCCGCAGCAGGTGGTCACCCCTGGGGTTGTGTCGCGGAGCTTTCCAGCGGGGGCGGTGGCGTCTGCCAGGACCGTGTAGATCTCCCAGGGCTCACCGTCGGGGCCATCGACCCACACCTTGTCCTGCAGGGCGTAACAACAGTTGACCCCGTCCTCCACGGCGATGGGAAGGCCATTGTCGGCCAGGCGACGAGTAGCGGCCACCACCTCATCGGAGCCGGCCACCTCGACACCGAGGTGATTGAGGGTGCCGGGTGCCCCCCCGCCCTCGATGAGGACCAGCTTGAGCGGTGGGTCGAGCACGGCGAAATTGGCGTAACCGGGCCGGACCTTGGCCGGTTCGGTTTGGAACAACATGCTGTAAAAGCTGATCGCCGCGTCGAGATCAGCGACGTTGATGGCCAGTTGCACTCGCGAGGGTGAGGACATGTGGACTCGCTCCTTTGGTTCGAGATCCCGAACCGGCCCTGCGCCGGTAAGATAGATCGACTATGACGAATGCATCGATCCTTGTCAATACGTTGGGGGACGAAACGTTCGGGAAGGAATGGTGATGGTCGCTTCGTCTTCAGCCGGCCCAGCCCGCCCGGAGGCCGCGCCCTGCTGCGCACCCCTGCTCAGCCATGTCCTCGATCATGATCAGGCCGTGGTCTTGGCCAAGGCCTTCGCCGCCCTGGCCGACCCCGTGCGGTTGCGCCTTTTGAGCATGGTGGCAAGCCAAGACGAGGTCTGCTCGTGCGACCTGGAGAGCCCGCTCAACAAGTCCCAACCAACGGTGAGCCATCACACCAAGGCTCTGGTCGAGGCCGGGCTCATCGTTGGGGAGAAGCGGGGTCGTTGGATGTGGTGGCGGGTAGTGCCGGAGCGTTTAGAGCAACTGCGAGCCACCCTCGGCTGAGCGGCACCGAGGGCTGGCCCAACCGGTCGATCGGCATCACCCACAGCCGTGGCCCGAGATCCTCGTTGGGCATCTCCGCGCTCAGCGAGGCCCCGCAAACGTCTGACTGGAGCACACGGCGCGGACGGGTTCATCTTGCTCCTCCCTGTGCCATCACTCGCGCCGGGGCCGGCAAGGCGCCGGTTGGTGGGTGGTGCCGTCTGGTTTGGTGGATCGGTTGTTGGTGTTGATCTAACTTCACACGCCAGCGTTTGGAGTGGAGGAAGGTGTGGTGCCAGCGGCACAGGAGAATGCCGTTGTCTACGGAGGTGGCGCCGCTGTTTTCCCAGTGGATGCAGTGGTGGATGTCGCACCAGCCGGGGGGTCGATAGCAATGGGGAAACCGACAGTGTTGGTCTCGAATTCGGATGGCGTTGCCCATCGGTTCTGGCCAGATTCTGGTGGCCCGTCCGATAACGAGGATTTCGCGATCGGCGCCGAGCACGAGACGGGTGAAACTGGCGTCACACAGTCCTTCGACGGGGAGCGGCGTTTCGGGGTGGAAGGTTCCGTCGGGGTCCAAGCGCACGACGAGGCTGACGTGGTGGCGGTCTGACCGGGACCGACTGCTGGGTTCGTGGCGCAGTGCGTTAGCGACCAGGTCGGCCAAGCTTTGGGCGCGCAGAGCGGAAATGCTCAGCGTTTCGAACCCAGGGTCGCCGTCACGTTTGGCCTGGAGGTAACGGGCGATGCCACCGTCGAGGACCTCGTTGAGGAGCTGCCCGTCTTGGGGATTGAGGTTTCCGTCGAGATGCCAGCGCCCCTCGAACGTTTCGGACAGGTGCACGGTGGACGGTTCCATCTCGAGCGGACCCACGTCGGCAGGGTCGGGACTGTCTACCGCCTCGGCGGCGGCGATCCACGCCTGGCACGCAGCGGCCAGCTCGCTGATGGAGTCCAGGCTGACGAAAAGTTCGTCGATGTGGTCCTCGTAGTGGGCTTGGGTTCTGGCCCGACACGCCGTCAACAACCGCACCTGGGTTTCGTTCAACAAACCCGCCCCCGCTGCCGCGGAGCTATGGGCCATCTGCTGCAGATGACGGGCCTGAGCCAACACCCGGCGGGCCTGGCCCCGAGACTGCCCGGTATGACACTCCACCCACGCGGTCGCGCTCGTGAAGCCATCTTCGGACCACCGGCCGCTGCTTTCCCCGGCTAGGGCCAGACGCCGCACCCATTCCTGGGCGACATTCTCCACCCGTTGCGCCAACCCCAACAGATGGGGGCTGTACTGCGCAGGCCCAACTGCAAGCACCTCGGCCTGCAACCACACCAACACATCCCCGCAGGAGAGACCGGCACCCAGGACCGCTTCACGATTGTCCGCCGACATGCCAACACCC
>JANPEN010000343.1:0-8375 GCA_031422955.1 Acidimicrobiia bacterium | reverse complement strand
GATCGACTCGCCGAGGTAGTGGACCGACTCGAGTCCGATCGCGTCCATGAAGTCGCGCATGTCGGCGACGAGCTCGTCGAGGGACCAAACGTGGTCCGGGCCCGGGTCCCCTGACCGGCCGTGGCCGCGCAAGTCCCGGCGGATTACCCGGTAGTCACCGGCGAGGGGCGCCACGAAGTGGTGCCAGAACCTGGTGCTACGACCGACGCCGTGCTGGAGCCACACGGTCTCGACGTCGGTCCGCCACGGGTCGGTGAAGTCATCAACCTCATAGAACGTCTCGCAGCCGTTCGCGGTTACCGTCGCCACGTCGCCTCCCAACAGTTCTGCAGGGCCAGCAACTTGATGACCCCAACGTCGATGCGCCGTCCAAGCATCGCCAAGATCTCCTCAGCCCCGCACGCCAAGACACCGACCGCCCAGAGTTGCGAGGTTACCGGGCGGTGCTGAGGGTCCAGGTGCCTGAGGGTCAGCTAACGCAGGCTCTCGTTGAACAGGGCGATCAGTTCTTTCCAGTGGCGTTCGGCGGCAGGGGCGTCGTAGACAGGGAAATCTGGCATGGTCCAGCCGTGGGCGGCGCCGACGTAGAGATCGTGGCGGTGCTCAACGCTGGCGGCCATCAATGCCTCGCAGAGACGGGCGGCCATTTCGGGGGGATAGGAGCTGTCTTTGTCGGCGGCGGCCACGTAGACCCGGGCCTTCATGGTGTTGGCCAGAAGATGGGGGCTGAGTTCGGAATCGGTGGCCAGTGAACCGCCGTGGAAGCTGGCTGCCGCGGCGATCCTGTCGGGATACGTGCCCGCGACGGTGAGTGAGATCGCGCCGCCCATGCAGTATCCGGTTGTTCCCACCTTCGTGCCCGCCACGTCAGAACGACTTGCCAAATAGGTCAGGAAGGCCGCGGTGTCCTGCGCCGCACGCCGGTTGTCCGTCGATTTCATCAGCGGCCCCAGCGCTTTGCGCACGTCGCCTGAGGCAAACACCGCTTTGGGATCGAGGGGCTCGTAAGGACCGGCCCGATAGAACAGGTCAGGCAGCAGCACCACGAAACCGGCGTCAGCGAGTCGTTGGCCCATCTCGAACAGCACCGGCCGTATCCCCAGGCCATCCATGTAGAAAATCGCTGCCGGCCACGGACCGCTCTCGCTGCTCGGCGTGAACACCGAAGTCGGACACTCGCCGTCAGTGGTGCGGATCATGACCTCTTCACGGGACATTCTGGTCTCCTTGGATGCTTTCGGACTGCCGTCGCGGCCCTCGCTCCATTCTGCCGCACCGGACATCGAGTGATCGCGTGATGCGCTCCACACGGTCTTCGTACTTGCCCAGCGATGAAGCGCGAACCCGGTTGCGGGCGACGTTGACCGTCGTCGACCACGCCAACACGCTGCCTGCCGGTGTCCGCGCCGCAGCTTCGAGTGCTAGAGCCAGGGCCTCGTCGCGTCGACGCAACGCCTCATCACGGGTCCGCCCCCGCACTCGTCTGGGACGGGGCTCGCCGGGCACCCGGTAGGTGGCCCGCCACGTGCCATCCCGCTCCCGGTACGGCGATCACGGCGACTGCGCACCGCGACGGCAGCTGCTCCGGCCGCGGCGGGGGATCAACGCTGCGGCGGCTGAACGCGGGTGCACCCCTGCCGAGTCAGCGGAACAGCGGCATGACCTGGCGGGCGAAGCGTTCACAGATGGGCACTACCATCTCCGGCGGCATGGCACCCTGCGCGACCTCCAGCAACAGCCCGTCGGGCTGGTAGTAGTCCCGGACCCAGCGCAGCTTGGCGATGACCCGCTCGGCATCCCCGATCAGCGACAGATTCGACTGGTCGAAGCGTTCGTAGGTGACATCGCCCATCGAACGGCCAGACCCGCGCCTGCGGTAGGCCTCGTAGGCATCGGCCTGATGGGGATTGACGCTGTCGAGCCCGGAGAAGAACCGCAGGTAGTTCTGGGTGAACTCCCACCCCTTGTCGGCTGCCTCTTCGTTGGTCTCCGCGCAGTACATCTGAATGACGCCGAGCACCTCGCGGCTGGCCGGGTCGTAGCCGGCCTCGGCCAGCGCCGCGCGGTACTGCACGATGCCGTCGCGCACGAAGTCCTGGCGCGGCAAGAAGAACGCGGTGGCCAGGTTGAGGCCTCTGCTGGCGGCCCACAGGTAGTTGTCGAGGGTGGCTGCACCAGAGGCGTAGACCGGCGGGTGTGGCTGCTGGATGGGCGGCGGAAAACACTCGGCGCCCCGCATGGTGAAGAACTCGCCGTCAGTGTCGAACTTCTGGCCGGCGGCCCGCCACGCGGTGAGGAGCACGTCGGCCCCCTCCCGGTAGCGCCGGTTCGATTCCTCGGTGTCGATGCCGAAGAGGTCGTACGCCGACTTCAGAAATCCCCGCCCGATGCCGTATTCCAGCCGCCCGCCCGACAGCACATCCACCATCGCGTATTCCTCAGCGAGCCGCAGTGGATGATGCAACGGCAAGAGCGATACGCCCGTACCGACCCGTATGCGGGAGGTACGGGCCGCGGCGGCCATCGCGATGACCGCCGGCGAGCCGAAGGAGTACTTGGCGTAGTGATGCTCACCGAACCACACCGAGTCGTAGCCGAACTCCTCAAGCGCCACGATCTGATCGAGGATGGCGCCGTAGTACTGCGACGCGCTCCCGTGCACGGACTCGTGGTAGTCGATGTTGTAGAGCACGCCGAATCGCATGCCGTCACCGTAGCGAGGCCCCCCTGGGACGGCCCAGGTGGGTCGTCTTCGCCCTCGACGGTGCAGCCGTGGCGCTCGTCCACCCTGGATGGGGTGCGCCTGAGCTGAACCCAACACAGATTGAGCGCCACTCCCGTACCGGTTGGCATGGCGGCCGGCGCCGCGCAGCGCAGGAGCTCCGCGAACAGTGCGAGGTGTCTACTACTGTCCGGCCATGAGCAAGGACGATCCGGCATTCTGGTCTACCCATCGCCAAGCAGCCGCCATCCGCAACCGCGAGCTGTCCAGCGTGGAGCTGCTCGACCACTACCTGGGCCGGATCGAACGCCTCAACCCGGCTCTCAACGCCGTGGTCACCCTGGCCGAGGAGCCGGCTCGCATCGTCGCGCGCGCCGCTGATGCGGCCACTGCGGCAGGCCAGAGCTTCGGGCCGCTGCACGGGGTACCACACACCATCAAAGACGCCATCGAGACCGCCGGCATCCGCTCGACGGGTGGCGCGGTGGAGCTCACCGATCACGTTCCCTTGCACGACGCCCCGGCCGTGTCGTCGTGCAAGCACGCCGGCAGCATCGTGTTCGGCAAGACCAACCTGCCGCGCTGGTCCGGCGACGGCCAGAGCTACAACGAGCTCTTCGGCGTCACCAACAACCCGTGGGATCTGAGCCGCACGCCGGGCGGCTCGTCCGGTGGCGCTGCTGCGGCGGTGGCCGCCGGCCTGACCAGCTTCGAGGTCGGTACCGACATCGGCGGCTCGGTGCGCATGCCCTCCACCTTCAGCGGGATCTGGGGACACAAGCCCAGTTTCGGGCTGATCCCGACCCTCGGCTATCTCGACTGTGTCGGTGGAGGGCGCATCGAGGCCGACGTCAACGTGTTCGGCCCGATGACCCGCTCGGTGGACGACCTCGAGCTGCTCCTCGGCGTCCTCGCCGGGCCCACCCCCGACCGAGCGCCGGCCTGGCGGGTTGAGCTCGGCGGGCCCCGTCATCGCCAGCTCAGCGAGTTCCGCGTCGGGGCCTGGCTCGACGATCCGGCCTGTCCGATCGACGACGAGATCCGCACGGTGCTGGAGACCACCGTGGAATCCTTGGAGCGAGCCGGCGTCGCGGTCGACCGCACGGCACGCCCAGCTCTCGACTTCAGCGAAGCGGCCAAGCTAGGAACTCAGCTCATCAGCGTCGCGACCAGCGTCAGCATCGACGACGAGGAGATGGCGGCGCTGGCAGAGAAGTCGCGCGGTGCCGCTAACAGCGCCCAACGCCATCACACCTGGCTGGCTCGCCACCGGCGTCGCACCGAGCTGCGCGCCGTCTGGGCAGAGTACTTTCGCGCCCACGACGTTCTGCTGTGCCCCGTGAGCGTCACCTCGGCGTTCCCCCACCAGACCAACGGCAACTGGCGTGACCGGCGGTTGATGGTCAACGGGGTGGAGCGTCCGTACACCGACCTGATCAACTGGACCGCCATGGTCGGGATGGCATACCTGCCGGTGACCACGCCGCCGCTGGGTCTCACCGCCAGTGGTCTGCCGGTTAGCGTGCAGGTAGTGGGGCCGTATTGCGAAGACCGCACGGCGCTGCACTTCGCGCGGCTGTTGGCCGAGCTCACCGGCGGGGGCTATCAGCAGCCCGCAGGCTGGGCCTGAGCCCCGCGGAGCACGGCGGTCAGCATCGCGAGCGTGACGCCGGGGTCTGCGCCCGATCAGCGCCGACCAGCTCCGCGGCACGCAGGTCGAAGAACCCGGGCCAGCGCACGATCAGCCAGCGCCGGGCGATGCACCAGTTCGGCCCTTGATGGCGAAGGTCCACCGAGCCGGCGGGCATCTCGAGCGGTAGGGTCCAAGGTGACGGCCGGGCAGCGCTCCACTGGCCCCGTCGGCTCGGGTGAAGCCCCCGCTGGTCAGATCGCGGACACCAGGTGGCGGCACGGCATCTAGGTCGGCGCGGCATGCTTCGAGGGGTCCGCCGACGGGCTCGACGTGGATCTCGACAGTACCGAGCTTTCGGCACCTGACGATCGGGACGGGAGTCACAGAGGCCGAGTGCTCGCCGCTGGGCCTGCTGGCGTCGTCGTGCAGCTGAACCACCCCGGTTCATGACGGCCGCCGGCGAAGTGCAAGCGTTGCCTCTTCCGGACCGTCACGAGATCGTCGGCCTGGCGTGGGCGCCTAAGCTGCGCGGCTCGATCGGCGAATGCCACGGCCCGCACGCCCCCTGCATGAAACAGCGGCGGCTCAGGTGGGGATGAGTTCGACGTGGAGTCCGGCGGTGATGGCGAGGGTGGTGAGGTCGTTGGGGTCCGATGTGTGGATCTCGTCGCCGTCGCGGGCGAGCAGGACGAGGGCGGCGTCGATAACGTCGCTGGTGGCTGCGGCTCCGAGGAGGACGCCGGTTCGGCGGCCGAGTGCGCCGTCGAGCGGTACGACCTCGACACCGGCGAGTAGGCGGGAGAGGTTGGCTTGGCGGCCGGTGCCGCCTCGCCAGACCTGGCCGACGATGCCGCCGTGCGTGAGTGGGGTACGGCCGGCGATGCGCTCGCGCTTGATGATGGCCATGAGGTCACGGTCGCCGCGTTCGACGGCGACGAACCCGCCCGCGTCCAAGATGACGGTCACGCCGCCCCGTGCCTCTCTCGACGCTGGTCTGCACGATCGGCGCGTACGACCACGGCTCTCCCGCTCGCTCGGCGGCTCGCCGCTTCGATCTCTTCGGCCGTGATCTCGCCGTGCTCGGCCTCGTAGGCAGTGAGGAGGTCGTCGAGCGCCTGAAGGCGTTGATCGTGGGCGGTCTGGCGGCGTAGCGCGTCGTTCACCCACGCACTCAGGCTCTCGGCGCGACCCTCCGCCACCGCGGCGCGTCCAGCCGCCAGCAGTTCCGCTTCCACAGACGCCGACAGCCGCTCCCTCGCGCTCATACAATCATCATACTTCGATCCCACGAACGTGGCCGGAGGCAACGAAGTCTGACCGCGAACTCGGCGCCCGTCATCTTGCCCGCAATGCACTGGTCGTCGCGCCGCCGCCCATCCTGCGGGCACGTCGAGGAGATCGTCGACGAACGCGACCCATGAGACCGAAACCCCGGCGCTTCCACCCGGGTAGGCGCGGAGTCCACGCAGATGTCCGCCGAGGATCAGTTCGGAGAGCAAGCGCGACACCGCCGACACATCGCCTCGACTGCCGCGATCTGGTGCCGTAAAATCAGGTGGGTTTGGGCGCCGCTTAGATTGAGACAACCGGCGGTGGTGGATTATCCATCATTGCGGTTCGCTGTCGAAAAGCTTCGCTGCCGCTGCGGCGGTGTTCGCCGGCCGCCGCCCGAGGTCCCGGACGTACCCGGCAGTGGTCGAGGTGGAGGCGTGGCCGACGTGGCGGGCGATGTCGGCCAGGTCCAGGCCTTCGGCCCCGTACAAGGCGCTGATGACGGTTCTCCGGCCGGCGTGGGTGCCGAGGCCTTGCGGGTCGAGCCCGGCGGCGACAGCGGACCGGGTGATGGCCTTGGTCACCGCCTGGCGGTTAAGGCACCCACCGTCGAGGGTGGTGAACACCAAGGCGACCGCCTGGCCGTCGTAGACGATGGTCTGCCACACGGGGCCAGCGGCGAGGCGTTCGGCGGCCTGGGCGGCCCGGCGGGAGCGGAGCATCTCCACCACACCGGGGGCGAGCTGGTGGTGCCCGAGGGCGCCGGTGGTTTTGGTTGGCCCGAGCACTGCGCCTTGCCCGTCGACGTACACCGCAGCCCGGCGGACGGTGGCGGTGCCCCGGTCGAGGTCGAGGTCGTCCCAGGCGAGCCCGAGCGCCTCGGAGACACGCCAGCCGTTGACGAACAACAGCCACACCGCGGCGCCAAGGCGGTCGTTGCGGGCGGTGGCGAGGAGCAGGCGGGCGTCATCAATGGATAGGGCGCGCCCGGGCTTGCGTTGCACTGCAGGGGAACGGACCCGGCTGGCGACGTTACGGGGGACCAGCTCGGCTTCCACGGCCTGGTCGAGGATCTGGCCGAGGGTGACCTTGGTGTCTTTGATCGTGCCCGCGGCGAGCCCTGATCGGGCCAGCTCGCCAAGCCACTGGGTGACGCCCTCGGCGGGTAGCTCGACCACCGGGGTCGGCCCGAGGGTGGCGTCGATGCGCGCGACCCGGTCGCGGTACTTGCCGAGCGAGGACGCCCGGACGGCTTGGGTAGCGACGTTGTGGAGCCACCAGTCGGCCAGCTCGGCGATGGTGGTGTCCCGCCCGAACGCGCTCGGGCCAGCTGCTTGGTCATGCAGGACCGCTTGGTCGCGGCGCTCAGTGGCATGGGCGCGGGTGCGGCCCCGGACGACACGGCGTTTCCCTGTCCGGTCGGTGTAGGTGGCGCGCCAGGTGCCGTTGGGCAGCGCGTAGAGCGATCCATCGCCGTTGGCCACCTTGCCGCGGACCTGAACGGTGCCGTCGGGGGCGGTGATTCGTTTGCCTCTCGGGGCTCTCGGCATACCGTGAAGTCCACTGGTAGCAACCTGGTAGCAACCGCCCCGCAACTCCCGCCAACCTCGAATTACGTTCGGGCTGCTCAGAGCCTACTTCGGTTGACCTCAACTAACACCGACATACCCGTCCGCGGAACGGGGGGGATTCGAACCCCCGGAGCCTTTCGGCTCGGCCGCTTTCAAGGCGGCTGCATTCGTCCGCTCTGCCACCGTTCCGTTGGACATCCTCGCGCACGGTCGCTCCGCCCCACGACCTCATTGTGGACTGGGCGGGGTGGGCCGGCTCGGCGGGCGGAGGGTGGCGCCTGGACGGCGGTGGCCGGAGAACCCTCGGTGGAGGCCCGCTCCGGGCTGTGTAAGCTTGGACAGCCAGTCGGGAGAGGTGCCAGAGTGGCCGAATGGGGCGCCCTGCTAAGGCGTTGTCGGGGTCAACCCGACCGTGGGTTCAAATCCCACCCTCTCCGCTGTTTCGCGCTGCCTACCCGGCTCGTTCGGGAGTCAGCCGAACCGGGTCTCGAGGTAGGCGGCTACGCCTTCGTCCTCGTTGGAGCCGATGATCTCGTTGGCGGCTGCTCGTACCACCGGATGGGCATTGGCCATGGCCAGCCCCCGGCCGGCCCAGCGCAGCATGTCCAGGTCGTTGGGCATATCGCCAAAGGCAATGGCGTCGACCGCTTCGATGCCGAGGGACAAGGCCAGCTCGGCCAGGGCCACCCCTTTCGAAACGCCGGGCGCGCTCATCTCCAACAGGTTCTTGGCCCCAGACCAGGTCACCTCGGCCAGCCCGTCCAGCTCGGCGGCGATGCGGGCCAACGCGGGCTCCATCGGCCCGGCGTCGAGCTTGGCCAGCAGCTTGAGCACCGGGGTCTCGATGAGGTCGAGCGCGTCGCCGAAGCGGGTGCCGGCGGGCGGCTCCCAGTTGAGCTGCCAGCCCGCCTCCAGGCCGAGGTGATCCACCGTTTCCACCGCGAAGACCACGTCGGGCCAACCTCGCCGAAGCGTGTTGATGATGGAGGCGGCGTCGGGGTGGACCATGGTGTGGCTCGACACCACCTCCCGCCGGGCCAGGTCATAGACCAGCGCACCGTTGGCGCACACGGCCAGGCCCTGGTGGTTGAGCAGGTCGCCGATGCTGTCGGTCCAGCGCGGCGGGCGACCGGTGGCCAGTACCAACACGCTTCCCGCCGCCTCGCAGGTGGCGATC
>JANPEN010000342.1:0-4317 GCA_031422955.1 Acidimicrobiia bacterium | reverse complement strand
CTCGATCTCGGCCTTGATCTGGTTGATGCGGCCGGTCACGTCGTCGGGGTCGCCCTTGCCCTCGACCAGGGTGGTCTCGTCCTTGGAGACGATGATCTTGCCGGCTTGGCCCAGCAGGTCCAAGGTGGCGTTCTCCAGCTTGAGGCCGACCTCTTCGGAGATGACCTGGCCGCCGGTGAGGATGGCCATGTCCTGCAGCATGGCCTTGCGGCGGTCCCCGAAACCGGGGGCCTTGACGGCCACGGAAGTGAACGTGCCGCGAATCTTGTTGACCACCAGGGTGGCCAAGGCTTCGCCTTCGACATCCTCGGCGATGATGACGAGCGGCTTGCCGGTTCCCATGACCTTTTCAAGGATGGGCAGCATGTCCCGTACGGAGGAGATCTTGGAGGACACCAGCAGGATGTAGGGGTTCTCCAGCGAGGACTCCATGCGCTCCTGGTCGGTGACGAAGTAGGGCGAGATGTAGCCCTTGTCGAAGCGCATGCCCTCGACCAGGTCCATCTCCATGCCGAAGGTCTGGGACTCTTCGACGGTGATGACCCCGTCCTTGCCCACCTTGTCGATGGCCTCCGCGATCATGTCGCCGATCTCGGTGTCGGCGGAGGAAATAGCCGCGACCTGGGAGATCTGCTCGCGACCTTCCACATCGAGTGACTGGGCCTTGATCGACTCGATCGCGGCGACTACGGCGGCCTCGATGCCCTTCTTCAGGTCCATTGGGTTGGCCCCGGCCGCTACGTTGCGCAGACCCTCGCGCACCATCGACCACGCCAACACCGTCGCGGTGGTGGTGCCGTCTCCGGCCACGTCATCGGTTTTCTTGGCTACCTCTTTGACCAGCTCGGCGCCGATCTTCTCGTAGGGGTCGGCGAGCTCGATCTCCTTGGCGATGGAGACGCCGTCGTTGGTGATGGTGGGTGCGCCCCACTTCTTGTCGAGCACAACATTGCGGCCTTTGGGCCCGAGGGTGACCCGGACGGCGTCAGCCAACTGGTTCATTCCGGCCTCGAGCGCACGCCGTGCCTGCTCGTCGAACGCGATCATCTTGGGCATGGGCTGGTGATCCTCTCTAGCTGCGTGAAGCGGCCGGTGAATCGGCCGCTCGGACGTCTCCCGGCACCCCTGGGCGGGCTCGGCGGTGCGTTAGCACTCTCGTCCGTCGAGTGCTAAGTACACCACCGTAGCCGGGTCGTTCGCAACCCCAGATCTGTCGGCGCCTCGTTCAGCCCTCGGTGAAGGACGTGCAGGCGTCGATCCCGCTGAGGAACCCGGCCTGGAAGGCGCCCACTCGCTGGAACCCGCTGCCCCGCTCAGCGTCGCCCGCCTCCACCGCATCGGGCGGATCGCCGAGGGCCAACATGGCCAGAATCGACTCATCCAGATCTCCGGCCGACAACCGCAGCTTGGCGTCGGGTCGGTTCTCCAAGAACACGCTGGCCGCCCAGGTGCCGGTCATGCAGTCCGCCTGGAGACTGAGCCCCAGGGGCTTGCCCGTCGCGCTCAGACGTGCCTGCGCGGCGGTGGAGTACTGCCCGCCGATCACGGTGGACACGGCGAAGTCCCCGCCCTGCTTGTAGAGGGCGGGGGCCAGGTAGGTGTCATCCCAGGCCACGTAGTCGTCGGCCTCACAGTAGAAGGCCGCCCCTACGTACTCCTCGGCATCGCTCACCTCGCCGCCGCAGGCGGGCACGTCGCCGTCGGGGTCGAAGGCGAAGGCGTCATCGACGGGATCCCACGTCAGGTCGGACTCGGCGAAGACCTGGGACCAGTAGTGCTCCAGGTCGGCCACCGTGAGCTCGGCGATCTCCTCATAGGGCAGATTCCCGCCGCTTTCGAAGTCGGCCTCATCGAGGAAGGGCAGGGCCACCAGGCGAGCGGCCACGTTGTCGTCGGTGTAGTCGGCACAGGCCCTGGCCCCGCTGTCGAAGCCGTCCTTTAGGGCCCGGACCCGGTCGAAGGCCGAGCCGTGAGCATCGGGATCATCGGCCAAAATGCCGGGGGTGTCCCGTAGCAGCAGCATGCCACCCAGGGCTGAGTCCAGCTCGCCGGGGCCCACCTTGAAGGCGGTGGAACGACCATCGACCACCGATCGCACCCAGGCCCCGGCGAAACAGTCGGCCTGCTGTTCCAGGGTCACCGTACGGCCCCGGGTTTGCGTGCGTTCCTGAATGCCGTGGCCGATCTCGTGGGCCATGATGATGCCCAGCGTCAGCTCCCCGAACTCGCCCCGCAGGGGCCCGATGAGGTTCGGTCCGTCCCAGGCGATCAGGTCGGCCTCGGGGCAGTAGAAGGCGTTCTGAGCAATGTCGTCGTAGCTGCGTACCCCCGGGCAGGGAGGCACGTCGCTGTCGGGGCCGTAGGGGTGGAAGCCACCGGAGATGGGCTGGTAGGGCTGGCCATACAGGGGCGGAAAGGTCTCAGCCCAGAACGTTTCAATCTCTTCGAGAGCGGCCTGCACCACCTCGTCGTCGCTGCGGTTGGTGACGGTGCGGTCCTTGCGGGGTCGGTTGCGCCGCCGGGTGGAACCCTCCGAGGTTTCCCGCTCCGCCACCGAGCCGGTCGAGCTCGACCCGGCCACCTCGGAGCTGTTGCGGCTTACCAACACCGCGGCCGCCCCTGCCACCAACGCCAACACGACGACGAGACCGATGATCCAGGGCAGCTTGGAGCGTTTGCGGGCCGGTACTGGCGGTGGTTGGCCTGCCCAGCCCGGTCCTCCCGGTGGCGGAAAGCCGCCGCCAGGGCCACCGCCGGCGAACTGGGGCGGGTAGCCAGGCCCGGCGCCAGGCGGGTAGCCCACGTGAGGCCCGCTGGGCCCTACCGGCTGCGCCGGATATCCCGCCGGGGGATAGCCGGGGGGCGGCCCGTAGCCCGGTTGGGGCGGGTAGCCAGGCGGCGGTTGCTGGCCCGGCTGGGGTGGCCCACCCGGAGCGGCGGCCCCGAACACGGGCGGGTTGGCCCAGGCTGAACCGGGAACGGGACCGGGGAAAATAGTGGGCGGCGCCGGGTTCGGTCCGCCGCCGAGCCCACCGGGGGGCGGGGCCCAACCGGGGCCGGCTATGCCCGGATAGGTGGGATCATACGGATCGACTCCGTCGCTCATGGCGTCTCCTCTCCGGCCCAACGCGGTGGGCCAACCCTAACCGGCGCTGCAGTGGCCATCGCGGCGGTGTCTACGACGACGCACCCACCGATTCGGTTCGCATCGGTTGGGACGTCGTTCATTGCACCTGCAGGAACGCCAGAAAAGCCGGGAAGGGCAGCGGAGGGGAAAACAGCGATCCCTGCGCAGAGGGGCATCCCATAGCTTCCAGCAGGTCAGCTTGGGCCTGTTGCTCGACTCCCTCGGCCACCAGCCGCAAACCCAAGGCGGCGGCCAACCCAGCCACGGCCCGAACCAATGCCCTGTCGGTTTCGGACACGGTGAGGCCCTCCACAAAGGAGCGGTCGATCTTCACGCAGCCCACCGGCAACTGCTGCAGGTGAGCCAGGGCCGAATAACCCGTGCCGAAATCGTCCAAGGCCAGCGTCACCCCGAGCTGGCGGAGTTGGTTGAGCACGTGGCGGGACACTTCGGGGTCGGCCAGCACCGCCGTCTCGGTTATCTCCAGGGTGATGCGAGCCGGATCGATGCCGGACTCCGCGACATGTCGAGCCATGGCTGCGGGGAAGGCCGTGTCGACCAACTGGTGGGCGGACACGTTGACCGCCACAGTCAGGGGGGCGAGGGGGGCGAACTCGCGCAACGCGGTCGCCAACACCAGCTCGGTGAGCGGGCCGATGAGGGCCGTGGCTTCGGCGATGGGGATGAAATGGGCCGGACCCACCAACCCCCGCTGCGGATGATGCCATCGGACAAGGGCCTCGGCCCCCTCCACCCTTCCGTCGGCCAGCGCCACCACCGGTTGGTAGAACACCTCGAAACGGTGCTCGGCCAACCCTTGACGCAACTCGGCCTCGATATTCATCCGTTCGGCGTTCCGCACCCGCAGATCGTCGTGGAACAACTCGACCCGGTTGCGACCCCGTTCCTTGGCTCTGTACATGGCCAGGTCGGCCTCGGCTAACAGATCCGTCACCGGCCGGTGCTCACCGGCACCCACCGACGCCACCCCAATGCTGGCCTGGATCCGATGGGCGACGCCCCCGAGGGAGATGGGCTGGCCCAGGGCCTCTTGGATCCGCTTGGCCAGCACCAAAGCCTCGGAACGATCACGCAGGCCTTCCGCCACCACCACGAACTCGTCGCCCCCCACCCTGGCCACCGTCTCTGCCCCCCGGGCGGTGGCGCTGAGCCGGGCGGCCCCCGCCCCC
>JANPEN010000341.1:0-12161 GCA_031422955.1 Acidimicrobiia bacterium | reverse complement strand
CGGGGCGGGGGGGCCTGATGGGGCCTGGCGCTGGGGGTCCGTTTGTGTGGGCGCCCCCCGCCCGCCGGGTGGGGGCGCGGGGAGTTGCGGCCGACGTGCCGCACAAGGAGAGGATCGATCCTTATGGCTGTCAAGGTTGGCGACAAGGTTCCCGACGTCGAGATTCACACAATGGGTGATGCGGGCCCCAAGAAGGTCAGCTCGGCCGAGGTGCTCGGGTCGGGCAAAGTGGTGCTCTTCGCCGTGCCGGGGGCCTTCACCCCTGGTTGCTCGAAGACGCACCTGCCCGGTTTCGTGCAGGACGCAGACAAGCTCAAGGCCAAAGGCGTTGACACCATCGCCTGTGTTTCGGTCAACGATGCCTTCGTCATGCAGGCCTGGGCCGACGCCCAGGGCGTGGGTGACAAGATCGTCATGCTGGCTGACGGCAACGGGGTGTTCACCGAAGCCATGGGCCTGGTCATGGACGGCAGCGGCTTCGGTCTGGGGTCACGGTCGAAGCGTTATGCGGCGGTGTTGGAGAACGGCGTGTTCACCAGCCTCGACGTCGAACCCAAAGGCGGCATCGACGTGAGCGCCTGTTCCGCCGTGCTCGACCGTCTGAGCTGATTTCGACCGTCGTGGCCGGAGGAGGCGGTGGGGTCAGGCCGGGCCAAGCGCCAGCCCGCTTCGCCGTCTCCCTCGGCTTCGCCGTCTCCCTCGGCTTCGCCCGTCTCGGCTTCGCCCGAGGCAGGTTTCCCGGGCTTCGCCGGGGTGGGCTCGGCTGCTCGACATCCGTTTCACCAACTTGCAGGAGACCAGCATCCGATGAGCTTTCCCTCCGACCTCGAAATTGCCCGGGGCGCCAAACTGGCACCTCTGACCGAGATCGCCGCGGCCATGGGGCTCCCCGCCGACCTGCTGGAGATGCACGGCGACGAGGTGGCCAAGATCCGCCTCGAAGCGGTCGAGCGCCTGGCCGATCGTCCCCGGGCCAAGTACGTGGTCGTCTCCGCCATCACCCCCACCCCGCTGGGCGAGGGCAAGACCACCACCACGGTGGGCCTGGGCCAGGCCATGTCTCTCATCGGCAAGCGGGCCACCATCGCCCTGCGCCAACCCTCGATGGGCCCCACCTTTGGTATCAAGGGCGGTGCCGCCGGGGGTGGTTACAGCCAGGTCGTGCCCATGGAGCTGCTAAATCTGCATCTCACCGGGGACTTCCACGCCGTCACCGCCGCCCACAACCTGCTCGCCGCCATCGTCGACAACCACCTCCACCAGGGCAACGAGGCTGGCCTCGACCTGCACAACATCAGCTGGCGCCGGGTCATTGATGTCAACGACCGGGCCCTGCGCAACATCATCGTGGGCCTGGGCACCAAAGAGGACGGCGTCACCCGCCAGACCGGTTTCGACATCACCGCGGCGTCCGAGGTTATGGCCGTGTTGGCCCTGTCGACCTCGCTGGCGGACATGCGGGCCCGGCTGGGCCGCATCGTGGTCGGCTACACCAAAGCCGGTGAGCCGGTCACCGCCGAGGATCTGCACGGAGCCGGGTCCATGGCCGTCATCATGAAAGAAGCCCTCAAGCCCAACCTGTTGCAGACCCTGGAAAACACCCCAGTGCTGGTCCATGCGGGGCCCTTCGGCAACATCGCCCACGGCAACAGCTCGATCATGGCGGACCTCATTGGCATCCACTGCGGCGAGTACCTCATCACAGAGGCCGGTTTCGGAGCGGACATGGGGGCCGAGCGGTTCTTCAACATCAAGTGCCGGACCTCGGGTTTGCACCCAGACGCGGCGGTGGTGGTGGCCACCGTGAGGGCCCTCAAGGCCCACTCCGGGCGGCACCGTATCGTGGCCGGGCGGCCGCTACCGGAGGCGCTCTTGGCCGAGAACCCCGACGAGGTGGCCGAGGGCGGGGCCAACCTGGCCAAGCAGATCGAGAACATGCGCATCCACGGGGTTTCCCCGGTCGTGGCCATCAACGCCTTCCCCGACGACCACGCCTCCGAGCACGACGCCATCCGGGAGCTGGCCCAAGCAGCGGGGGCCCGGGTGGCGGTGTGCACCCACTTCGCCGATGGCGGGCGGGGGGCTACCGAGTTGGCCAGGGTGGTGGTGGAGGCGGCCGAGGAGCCCTCCCAGTTCCGCCTGCTCTACCCCGACAGCGCCACGCTGAAAGAGAAGATCGAGGCGGTGGCGACCCGCGTTTACGGTGCCGCCGGGGTCAGCTACTCGCCCGCCGCCAACCGCCAGCTGGAGTCCTACGAACGCAATGGGTTCGGCGCGCTGCCGGTCTGCATTGCCAAGACTCACCTGTCCATCTCCTCGGACCCAACCCTGCGAGGCGCGCCCACCGGCTGGACCATGCCCGTGCGGGAGGTGCGCGCTTCAGTGGGGGCGGGCTTCGTCTATCCCATCTGTGGGGACATGCGAACCATGCCTGGGTTGGGCGCCAACCCCGCCGCCCACATCGTCGACCTCGATGAGCACGGTGAGATCCAGGGCCTTTCGTGACCAGGCCCGGTGACCAAGCCCCGAGCGGTGCTCGATACCGATCCCCGCATCTCCGGCATCCTCATCCTGGGTCCGTCGCCGGCCAGCATTGAGGAGGTCGAGCTGTATCGCGTCAGGAAGCCGGTCAAAGACATCGAGGCGGTCACCCCGGTCCACTCTGGGCGCCCTGAGCGCTACCGTGCCCGACCATGGCTGAGCGTCGCTACTGGATGATGTTGCCCGCCTCGCGTTCCGCTACCGAGACTGCGGCGTTGGCCGCACGGGCGGAGACCAACGGTCTGGAAGGGGTTTTCTCCATCCAGCTGGCTTCTAACCCCTGGTTGCCGTTGGGTCCCGCCGCGTTGTCCACCACCCACTTGCGGCTGGCTACCGGCATCGCCCTGGGCTTCACGCGGTCGCCGCTGGAAACCGCCTTCGCCGCCCTCGACGCGGATCATCTGAGCGAGGGGCGCTTCACCCTGGGCTTGGGCACCAGCGTGCGCTGGTGGCATGAACACCTCTACGGCGTGGCCTATGACCATCCGGTGGCCCGCCTGGAGGAAGCAATCACCCTGATCAAGGCGGTGGTCTCCGGCCAAGGCCAGCAGCTGGGGCGATTCGAAGGTCGCTTCTATCAGGTCGATTTCTCTCAATTGGTTCACAAACCACCGTTCCGACCGGACCTGGCGGTATGGGTGGCGGCGCTGCGAACCCCGTTGGTGCGCTTGGCCGGCCGCTGCGCCGATGGGCTCATCGGCCATCCGTCGTGGTCGGTGGCCTGGACCCTGGAACAGATCAACGGCCCCTACGCCGAGGCGGTACGGGCCTCGGGGCGGGACCGCTCCCAGGTGGAGATCAACCTGTGGCAGGTGGCGGCGCCGAACCCCGATGTGGCCGAATCGGTGCGCGACGCCAAAGCTCACGTGGCCAACTACGCCGCCATCGCCCAGTACGAGCCCTACTTCGCCGCCCATGGGTTCGGAGCGGAGGCCGCCATGCTGCAAGAGGCTGCCACCCGCGGGGACCGCAAAGCGGCGGCGTTGGTGCCCGACGAGATGGCCCGCACGTTCGTGCTGTGCGGCACGCCAGACCAGGTCGCCCGCCAGATGGAGCCCTTGTGGGAGGTGGCCGACTCCATCTGTCTGCAGGCCCCGCCCCTACGAGCTGACGCGAGGTCCATCTACGAGGAGCGCATCGCGACCAGCTTCACCGGCTGAGCGGGTGGGGCGGCCGAGAGCGGCCGGGACCGACGCTGAATCGTTGCCGATTCGGTCCGAAGGGGGCCCAGCCAGCAAGATCTCGCCACCGGTGGATAACGGCACGGCAGATGGCCCACGACTGCGACTGGGGCGGGGCCAGGAGCGGGGGACAACCTTGGCGAGCGACGCGATGACAGGCTCGGGCCCGGCCGGGGTGAGTCGGCGCCAGCTGGTGTGGCTGCTGGTGGGCCTCATGATGGGGTTGTTCCTGTCCGCCACCGAGCAGTCCGTCATCGCCACCGCACTACCCACCATGGCCGGCGATCTCGGCGGGGCCTCCAAGCTGTCCTGGGTGGTGTCCTCCTACCTGTTGACCTCCACCGTGGTCACCCCGCTCTACGGCAAGTTGTCCGATCTGCTCGGGCGCCGAATCGTCTATCAGGCCTCGATCTTGTTGTTTATGGGTGGGTCCCTGCTGTGTGGACTGTCCCAGACCATGAACCAGCTGGTCGGCGCCCGAGCCGTACAAGGCGCCGGCGGTGGCGGGCTCATGTCGTTGGCCTTCGTCATCTTGGGTGATGTCTTGTCGCCCCGCGAGCGGGGCCGCTACATGGGCGTGTTCACCGGGGTGTTTGCCTTCTCGGCGGTGACGGGGCCGCTGTGGGGTGGCCTGCTGGTGGACACCATCGGTTGGCGCTGGATCTTCCTGGTCATGCTGCCGTTGGGCGGCATCGCCCTCGCCATCACCTCGGTAGGGCTGCGCCTTCCCTTCATCGTGCGGAAGCGACCCATCGACTGGACCGGGGCGGTGCTGTTGGTGGCGGCCGCCACCGCCTTGCTGCTGGTGCCCATCTGGGGTGGGGACACCTTCGGATGGACCTCGGCGCCGCTGCTGGCGGTGGCCGGCCTCGGGGTGGTGCTCACCGGCGCCTTCCTGGCTCAGGAACGACGAGCCCCCGAGCCGATCCTGCCGTTGCGCCTTTTCAAAGATCGTTCGGTCAGCGCTATTTTCGCCATGAACTTCAGCCTGATGTTCGGCCTGGTGGCGGTGGCGACGTTTCTGCCGTTGTTCCTACAGGTGGCCACCGGCGCCTCAGCCACCCAGTCGGGGTTGCAAATGGTGCCCCAGAGCTTCGCCATCTCCGGCACCGCCACAATGTCGGGCTTTTTGGTCAGCCGCTTCGGTCGTTACAAGTGGACCCTGGTGGTCGGCCCGCTCATCGGGGTGATCGGAGTGTGGGGCCTTTCCACCATCGACCGCGACACGACGGCGTGGGGGCTGGCGCCGTATCTGGTGCTGCTCGGGTTCGGCATGGGGCTGGCCTTTCCCAACATGACCATCGCTGTGCAGAACGCGGTGGAGATGAGCGATCTGGGGGTGGCCACCTCGACGTCGAACTTCTTTCGCAACATGGGTTCGACCTTCGGGGCCGCCATCATGGGGTCACTCCTCAACCGAAAGCTCGACGTGGCCCTCGAGGCGAGGGTGCCCGCCCCCCGTCTGGCCGAGGTGGGTGGAGCCGAGGGGCTCATTCGCAGCCCCCGGGTCGTACGCGAACTGCCCGAGGATCTCCACGAGGCGGTGATCGAGGCGGTCACGACATCGGTCACCGCGGTGCTGGCTTGGGTGGCACCGATCCTGTTCGGGATCTTCGTGCTGGCCCTGTTCGTGCGGGAACGGCCGCTGCGAACCACCTCGGCTCTTGGTGGTTCCGGCGCTCGACCGACCGGAGATACCGATCGGTCTGGGAGGCGGGAGGATCCCGTCATAATACCCGATGGGGTATAGCGGCGGGTCGGGCAGGGAGGGCCGCTAGTCTGGCCGGCGATGATCGAGCTGGTAACCACGAGTGGACTGTTCGCCCTTGACGGGGGTGAGTGGGAAGTCACCAATAACATCTGGCTGATCGGCAACGACACCGAGGTGGCCGTCATCGACGCCGCCCACGACCACGAGCCCATCGTGGCGGCGATCAACGGCCGCCATGTGCGGGCCATCATCGCCACCCACGGCCACAACGACCACATCAATGCGGCCATGGCCCTGAGCGATGCGACCGACGCGCCGGTGTATCTGCATCCCGACGATCTCATGTTGTGGCAGCAGCTTTACCCCGGCACCAAGCCGGACAAGTCCTTGGCCCACGGCAACACGTTCCGCTTCGGTGGCACCAAGCTGGTTGTGTTGCACACCCCCGGTCACAGCCCTGGCAGTTGCTGTTTCCATGCTCCCGGCGCCGGCAAAGACGGCACCGACGTGGTCTTCAGCGGCGACACCCTCTTTTGTGGGGGACCAGGGGCCACCGGCCGGAGCCACAGCGACTTCCCCACCATCATCAACTCGATCCGGGCCCGGCTGATGTGTCTGCCCCCGCACACGGTGGTGCACACCGGCCACGGTGAGTCCACCACCATCGGGGCCGAGAGCGTGCACCTCGACGAGTGGATCGCACGGGGCAGCTAGCCATCTGTCTCGGGCCGGTGCTGTTGTGAGCGGCCGATGGGCGGTGCTCGTGGATGCCGGTTGGCTGTTTGCCGCCGGGTCCACCTCGGCTTTTGGTGAACGGGTGTCGCGGCGAGAGCTGGTGTGGGATCCGGCCTCGCTGATCGAAAGCCTCATGGCGCGGGCTCGTAGCCTGGTTGCCTCCGACACGGAGCTGCTGCGGGTCTATTGGTATGACGGCTCGCCCAATCGGTTGCCGGTGGGCCAACAACACCAGGTGGCCAACCTCCAAGACGTCAAGCTGCGTCTCGGGCGAACGGCACGAGACGGCCAAAAGGGCGTCGATGGGATGATCATCCACGATCTGATCACCCTGGCCTACCGCCAGACCATTGAGGAAGCCGTGGTCATCAGCGGCGACGAAGACCTGCTCGACGCCATTGAATCGGCCCAGTCCTACGGCACCCGGGTCCATCTCCTCGAGATCCCCATCGGCGGCATCGCCGACGCGCTGTTGCGGTCGGTGGATCGTCGCGACACCCTCGATGAGTCGTTCTGGCGTGGCCACCTGGGGCGTCGAGAACCCGAACAGGCGCCGATGCCAGTGGCACCGGTACCGGCTGCAGAGGCAGCCCTGGTGACCCGCTCGCCGGCCGGGTTGGCGGCAGAAGCCGCTTCTCCCGCGGTGCAGGACAGGCCGTCGGCACTGTCGGCACCGCCCCGTCCCGGCTTCGGTGACAGCGACCTCCCTCCACGAGGAAGTGTCGGCCCGCCCCGTCACCTCGGGTCAGGTTCGGCGGGTTTGCTGGGTTCGCCCACTGCGCCCTCAGTACGGCCACCCTGGATGGATGCGCCGCTGCCTTTCCGGCCGCCGCCCGACGCGGAGCTGGTCCAAGAATCCGCCCAGCGAATCGGCGAGGTGGTCGAGGCGGGAGCGCGTTTCGCCGAACGATGGGCGGTCGCCGCCGATCCGGATTCCTTCGCCGAGCTCCTGGCCGCCCGCCCGTACCTGCCCGGCGAGCTCGACGCTGAGCTCTTGCGGCGAGCCAGTCCCAACGGCGTGTGGCTCAACGAATCCCAGCGCCGGGCGCTACGCGATTCGTTCTGGTCGACGCTGGTGAGCCAGCCCCGGCCCGATCGCTCCTGAGGCTCCCGGGGCAATTCTTCGGTAAGAACCGCGGCTTCGAGCGTGGGCAGACCCTCAGAACGCCGGGCCACGGATCTAGCGTGGACCCATGGCCCCCGACCCGCCCCTGGCCACCGTGCTGTTGGCTGAAGACGATCGAGCGGTGCGAGAGGCCCTGGTTCGGGCCTTGCGCTTCGAGGGTTTCGAGGTCACCGCGGTAGCCGATGGGGCAGCCGCGTTGGCGTCGGTAGCTGAACACCAACCCGATGTGGTCGTGCTCGACGTGATGATGCCCCATGTCGATGGGCTCACCACCTGCCGCCGGCTCCGCCAACGGTTCCGACTGCTGCCCATCTTGCTGCTCACCGCCCGCCACGAGATCAGCGACCGGGTGGCGGGCCTCGACGCCGGCGCCGATGACTACCTGGTCAAGCCCTTCGCTCTCGATGAGCTGCTGGCCCGCCTCCGTGCCCTCCTGCGTCGCACCAGCCTGGCCGACGGTGCCGCCCTGCAGGTGGGGGATCTGTTCCTGGACCCCCCGCGCCGCCAGGCCACCCGAGGGGGACGGGATCTGGAGCTAACCAAGACCGAGTTCGACCTGTTGGAGCTGCTGATGCACAACGTCGGCATCGTGCTCGAACGAGACGTGCTCTACGACCGCATCTGGGGCTTCGACTTCGAGACCAACTCGCGCTCCCTGGACGTGTACGTGGGCTATCTGCGCCGCAAGACCGAAGCTCAGGGCGAGCCCCGGGTGTTGCACACCGTGCGGGGCGTGGGCTACGTGCTGCGAGCCGGATGAGCCTGCGCTGGCGTATTGCCCTGGCTTTGGCCGTGATCGCCGCCCTGGCCAGCAGCGGGGCCGCGGTCGGCTCTTATGTGACCACCTCTCAACAGCTGGATCAAGAGATCGACGACTCCCTGTTGGTCATGGCCGATCGGGTCAACAGTACCGAGGAGCGCGGGCGGGACGCCGCCAGATACTCTGGAGGCCCCGGACCTGGCGGCGGTGGGCTCGACGGTCGTGCTCTCGACAGCCGCGACGGGCTCAACGCGGCCCCCGTGGGCGGCCCGGCCGATGGGTTATTTGACGATCGTGGCCGCCGCTGTCCCACCGCGGCGGTGCAGCCTTCCGCCGCCGCCCAGTTGGTGCGAGCCGACGGGGTGGTGGTGCCCTGTTATGTCGATGGGTTGGTGCTGCCCGTCGATGACGCCGATCTGAAGATGGCCGGCAAGGGTGGCCCACCCCGCCTGCGTGACGTGACCGTTGAGGGTCGCCAGTATCGGATGATCTCGCTGAGCTGGTATCACGGCGGGTTGGTGCAAGCGGCTCGGGGTCTGACTGAAGCTGGTGCGGTGTTGAGCGGGTTGCGTTGGCGCTTGGCTGCCCTGGTGGCCTTGGCCGTACTCAGCGCGGCGGTGTGCGGCTGGTGGTTCGCGGGGCGCATGGTTCGCCCGGTGGAACGGCTGCGGGCGGCGGCGGAGCGCATTGCCGCTACTGGCGACCTGACCACCGCGGTCCCTGCGGCCGGTCCGGGCGAGGTGGGCAGCCTGGCAGCCAGCTTCACCACCATGATGGCGGGGCTGGCCACCTCTCGTGAGCAGCAGCAGCGCCTGATCAGTGACGCCAGCCACGAGCTGCGCACCCCGTTGACCAGCCTTCGCACCAACATCGAGCTGCTGGAGCGAGCCGAGCGTTTGCCCGAGGGTCAGCGCGGCGAGCTGCTGGCCGACGTCAAGGCGGAGTTGAACGAGCTGACCGACTTGGTGACGGAGCTGGTGGAGTTGGCCACTGACCGCTCGAGCCCGGCTGAGCTCTTCGAGCCGGTCCGCTTGGCCGAGGTGGCCGACGCAGTGGCCAAACGGGCGGCCCGTCGCAGCGGCCGCGCTATCGAGGTGCTCGCCGGGGCGACCGAAGGGACATGGGCCACTGACCTGGACGGGTCAGATTCGGTGAATGGGGTGCGCCCGTTGTTGGAGCGGGCGGTGTCCAATCTGGTTGAGAACGCGCTGAAATACAGTCCCCCTACGACGTCAGTGCGGGTGGTGGTGAGCGGCACTGGGCGCGGCATCGAGGTGCGGGACGAAGGCGACGGCATCGACCCCGCCGACCTCCCCCACGTATTCGAGCGTTTCTACCGTTCGACGGGGGCTCGAACCAGCCCGGGGTCGGGGCTGGGTCTGGCCATCGTGCAACAGATCGTCGAGCGTCACGGCGGTCGGGTGTGGGCCCGCAACAACCCTGCGGGCGGCGCCAGCGTTGGTTTCGAGCTGGGCTGAGGTTCCTGTGGTTCAGGGCGGTGACGCCTCAGCACGTTTCGTCGGCGGAGGGGAGGAACCCCGCCGACGGGGTGGCCGCGTCCACCCAGGAGCCCACCGCAACCCTGGCCGTGCTGCGGACGCTGAGTGGCCCCCGCGGTTCCAGCGTGACCGTGCCTGGGGTTTGGTCGTCGGTGGCCACCAACCGGAGGTTGCCGTCGAGCCATTGGCTCAACAGCTCGGCGCGATAAAAATCCTCGGGAGCGTGGCGAATCTCGCTCGCCTCAACGCTGATGGTCCCGGGTCCTGCCGGTCCGGCGGGTCCGGGCAGATCCAGGGGCGGGGCTTGCACGACCGACGCGGTGAGCGCGGTGAGCGTGGCGGGCGCAGTGGGGCCGGTCGCGGCGGCCTCGACCTGGAAACGGCGCAGGGTCAGCGCCTCGGACAAGGCGACGGAACCGCCGCGCAGCGCCACCGACACGGTGGCCGGGTCGGAAGGATCTTGGCCCCGGAAAAGTTGCAGCACCGGCGCAGCTTCCGCCCAACGCACCAGCAACACGGCCGCCCCGCCGGAGGTGGTTTCGTCCGCCACCGGCAGGGCGTAGGTGGGCACACCGGCGGGATCCACGTTGCGGAGGCGCAACGCCAAGCGCAACATCAGCTCGGCGCTGAAGTGTTTATCCACGGTTATGGCGCCGATGGCGGCGTTGACCAACTGGTTGACCCGCACCGGGTTGGACACGCCTTGGTCTTTCACCCTGGCCAGGGCTCGGCGCAGGAAATCCTGTTGGCGGCGGATGCGGGAAAGGTCCGCAGAGGGGTCGCTCTCCCATTCCCCCTCGACCAGGCGCTGCAGGTAACGAGCCCGCACGTAGTCCAAGGCGGTGGGACCGTCGAGCAGCACACAACCGGCCTCGCCCACGTACAGCCCGCTGTAGTCATCCCGCACCGGATAGGCAAAAGGAAACGGAACCCCGCCGATCACGTCGACCAGGGTCTCGAACTGGGCGAAGTCGACCTGGAGGAAATGGTGCACCGGCAGCTCAAAGTTTTCGCTGATGGTGCGGATGAGCAACTCGGGGCCGCCCAGGGGCAGGGCGGCGTTGATCCGGTCGTTGCCCAGATCCCCGCCCAAGGGCAACCACAGATCCCGCGGGAAGGACAGCAACCTCACCCGACCGGTGGCCGGTTCGACCCGCACCAGCATGATGGTGTCCGAACGCAACCCACCCTCACGGCCCAGCCGGCGGCGATCGCCCTCGGCCAGCCCGTCCGCGTTGTCCACGCCCACCACCACGATGTTGAGGGCGCCGGCGGCGGCCGCCGGGTTGGGTGTGCCAGCGGGTGGGGTGTCTCTGGTGGGGGCGATCACCGCGTCGGGGCTGGAGGCGGGGGCCAGGACCGCCTCCAGGGCCAGACGCTGGATGTTGCTGGCCTTGCTGTAGACCACGCCGACCGCTCCGGCGGTGGCGAAGCTGGCCAGGGCGGCCATCATGCTGAGCGCCAGCAGCAAACGCTGGGGCCAGGTCCGGCGCAGTTTGGGACGAGGGCCGGACTCGGGACGGGGGTTCGACTCGGGGCGAGGGACGGACTGGCTGGTCCCGCTGGCCATCCCGCTGGCCACCAGCAGCTCGAAGCGGGCCGGTTCCCGCTTTCGACGCCACCGTGCCACCCACGGCCGGGCCGCCCAGCGCCAGCCGTAGAAGGCTCGGGAGCGTTCCCAGCGCAGGTCGAACTGGGCCGCCAGGGCCTCCAGCGCTGCGGGGGTGAGGTACTGCTGGGAGGCCACCGAGTCTGAGCGGCGACCGAAGCGTTGCTCGAAGTCGGCGTGGCGTTCGGCCACCATCTGTCGCCCGGAGTGGTCGTGGCGGTAAAGGGGCGAGTCGAGCACCACCACCCGGCCCTGCGGCCGCAGGACCCGGCGCGCTTCGGCCATGGTGACGGCGTAGTCCTCGCTGTAGTGCAGGCTGGCGTTGAACACGACCACGTCGGCGTCGCCGTCGGCGAAGGGCAGATGGTCGAAATGGGCCTGGACCCTGGCGAAACCGGGGCCGTAGTGGCGGCCGGCGGCCAAGCCGTCGTGATCGTCGAGGGAGAGATCCACGGCCACCACGTCGTGGCCGGACAGGGTGAGCCGGTTGGCCAGCCAGCCGACGCCGGCGCCCACGTCGATGATCCGCTGCGGCGCACCGCCGGCGGGGAACAGCCGGGGTTGGGCATGGGCCCAGCTGCGGGCCCGAATCCTCCACTGCCACGCCAGCGGATCACCAGGGGTGGGCTCGGGCAGCGCCCGGTAGTAGGCCGCTTCGGTGGAGCCGCGCCCCTCGGCCCTGCGGATGTGGGTGTAGTCGGCCAGGAACCGCTCGACCCCCGCTTGGTCTTGGGGGCGCAGCAGCCGCCAGACGCCCGCTTCGTAGTGATAGTCCGCCGGGCAGGCCGGGCACGGGCGCGTTCTGTCTGTCTCGTCGGCCACCGGCGGGGTGGCGGTGTCCGCCAGATCCGCCCCACAGGCGGGGCAGCGAAGCGGCCAGCCGCTCACACCCGCCTCAGCTGGGCCAGGTAGTGATCGGCGCTGCGCACCAACACGGGGTTGGTGGCCCAGTTGCGCTCCCATCGGGCCAGCCGAGCCACGGTGGCCCGATGGCGTTGG
>JANPEN010000340.1:0-14283 GCA_031422955.1 Acidimicrobiia bacterium | reverse complement strand
CCGCCCTTGGTGAAGGCCCGCAGCAGGTTCAGGGTGGCGGAGGACTGGTGATAGCTGGTCACCATGCGCTCGGGATCAGGCTGGCGGCCTTCGGGGGAGAACAGCTCGGAGTTCACGTTGTGGCCCCGGAAGCTGGGCAGGCTCACCCCGTCGATGGTCTCCAGATCGGCCGAGCGGGGCTTGCCGTACTGCCCTGCGATACGACCGAGCTTGACCACCGGCACGCCGGCTGCATAGGTCAACACCACCGCCATTTGCAGCACGACCTTGAGCTTGTCCCGAATACGGTCGGCGGCGAAGTCGTGGAAGGACTCGGCGCAGTCGCCCGCCTGCAACAGGAAGGCCTGGCCCGCCGCCACCTGGGCCAACTGCGCTTTAAGGGCCCTTGCCTCGCCGGCAAATACCAGCGGCGGGTAGCCGGCCAATACCTTGAGGGCGGCCTCGAAAGCCCCCTCGTCGGGCCAGGTCGGCTGCTGTTGGGCCGGCAAGGACCGCCACGACGAGGGGCTCCACGATTGACTCTTCACCCTTCAAGCCTCGCCGTTGACGAGGTGGAGTGCCAAACGACTTGTCTGAAGCTGTCCGAAGAGGGCGCTCAGGCGGCGCTGATGGCCGAGGTGGCTTCCTCGCGCACGGCCCCGACGGCCCGCTTGACCAGGCGGCGAGCGGCTTCGGCGGTGACCCCGAGCTCCTCGCCGACCTCCCGGTAACTGCGCTTGCGCCCATCTTGCAGGCCGAAACGCTGTTCCACCGCGTGGCGGGCCCGAGGGTCGAGCACATCGAGCAGGTGGGTGATGAGCTGCTCCTCGGAGCGGGCCAGCACTTCTTGTTCGGGACCGGGCATGGCGTCGGGGAGCAGGTCCATCAACTCGTTGGAGTCATCGTCGCCGATGGTGCGATCCAGCGAGGTGGGCGTGGTCAGGCGATGCAGCCGGGCGTGTTCTTCGTCCAACTCGTCGCCGTCGCCCGATACCTGGCGCAGGGCGGCCCGCAAGGATGCGGAACGATCGCCCGGTAGGCGCACCAGCGAGGCCTTTTGGTCCAACGCCCGGCCGATGGCCTGGCGGATCCAGAAAGTGGCGTAGGTGGAGAACTTGAAACCTTTGCGCCAATCGAACTTGTCGACCGCGTGTTCCAGGCCCAAGTTGCCCTCCTGGATGAGGTCGAGCAGCTCCATGGAGGGGGGCAGCGGATAGCGCCGTGCGACGCTGACCACCAGGCGCAGATTGGCTCGGATGAACCGGTCCTTGGCCTTCTCGGCGGCGTGGATGGCGTGTTGCACGTCACGTCCGCTGTCACCGGCTTGCAGCCGTTTGCGGGCTTTGAGGCCAGCTTCGATGACCTTGGAGAGTTCCCGTTCCTCGATTGCGCTGAGGAGGGGTACGAGGCCGATCTCGTTGAGGTATTGCCCTACCGAATCGCTCATATCAGTGGTTCCAACGCTCGCAGGTTCGTCCGGTTACATGACACACCCGTGGCGTTTCCCCAAATCGTTGGGACACGAGCGGCCGATCACCCACCTACACTGAACTTGGTGACAGCTCGCGGTGAGCGTCTGGGAGTGTTCGGTGGGACGTTCGACCCACCTCATATCGGCCATTTGGTGGCCGCCCTTTACTCATTTGAGGCGATTTCGCTCAACCGGTTGCTGTTCGTGATCTCGAACATTCCGTGGCAGAAGCTCGGCCAGAGAGCAATTACCCCCGCTCAGCAGCGCTTGGCTCTGGTCGAGGCCGCCATCGCCGGGCATGTTGGCTTTGAGGCCAGCACGGTGGAAATGGACCGAGGGGGGGAGTCCTATACGGCCGAGACGCTGGCCGCCCTCCAACGAGATCTCCCGGAGAGTGAACTCTTTCTCATTTTGGGTGCTGACGCAGCGGCGGGGATTCTCACCTGGCGCAAGGCTGAGCAGCTGGCCGACCTGGCCACCGTGGTGGTGGTGGACCGGCCCGGCACCCCCGAGATTTCCCTACCCGGATTCCGGGTCGAACACGTGACCATGCCGGCCATTGGGGTGTCCTCTACCGAGCTGCGTCACCGGGTGGCCACCGGTCGTAGCCTGGACTGGCTGGTGCCAGAGGGGGTGCAATCCGCCATTGCCCGTCAGCGGCTCTATCGTGAAGATCCATGAAGGACCTTCGCGGTGCCCAAGCACGCAGCCCTCGCTGATCGGCGTTTGCCGCCCCCCCGTGCGGTGATCGTGGCCCCTCGCCGTTCGCCCGGCGGTCCGCCCCGTTGGTTGCGGCGCCTGGTCTTCTGGGTGGCGTTGTTGGTGCTGGTGGCCTCGGTGCCGCTACTGGCCCGCCTCGGCTATCGCACGGCCATTGCCGCGGAGGGCAAGATCGCCAATGCGGTCGCCCAGGACCCTTCCGCTCCCGGCTACCGGGCGGTGGTCACCCCCACCCCCACCATGTTGGTGGTGCATCGCGGGCCAGAAGGCCAGCTGGGCAGCATCTCGCTGTTGGCGGTGGCCGGTGACAGCGGCGGTGGGGCGGTGTTGCTGGTGCCGAGCGGGGTGCTGGCCGACCTCGACAGCGCTCGACCCCGCACTTTGGCGGCCATCTACCTCGATGAGGGCGTGGCGGGCACCCAAGCCGCCGTTGGGCGCATGTTCCGTATCGGCTTCCAGTCCGTGGTCACCGCCGACGCCCGCGATTGGGTGACGGCGGCCCAGAGCGACGCACCCCTCAGCCTCAACAACCCTGACGATGTGCTCGACGCCGACGGCGAGATCATCTTCGGGTCTGGCCCGCTGTCGCTGACTGCGGCGCAGGTCGAGCCGTTCCTGCGACTGCGCAACCCGGGCGAGGACGAGCGGGGCCAGCTCTACCGGGCTCAGCTGTTGTGGCGAGCCTGGATGGACTCCCGCCGCCAGCGCCCTGCATCGGGCGGAGAGGCGGGGCTCGCCGCGCTCATTGCCGACTTGGGCCGCGGCCCCGTTGAGGTGTTGCCGCTGCCCGTGCAGGTAGCCGACGCGGCCACCTTGGCTCGGGTCGACGCCACCGCCCCGCGGGCGACCACCGCCACCGTGGGCGCAGAAGGCGGCGGGACTGACTCCGGCGGGACGGACACAACGTTGGAGGGTGCTGGCAACGTGTTCGTGGTTGATCTGGCCGCAGTACGCTCCCTGGTGGCGTCGTTGGTGCCGTTCCCCAGCTCCTCCCAGCCGGGGGACCGGGTCCGGGTTCGCCTGCTGGACGGGCTCGGTGATGCCGCTCAGGCCATCAACGTGTCGAGCCTGTTGGTGCCGGCCGGTGCGGAGATCACCGTGTTCGGCAACGCCGGTCATTTCGAGCACCCGAGTTCCGTGGTGGAGTACTACGACCAGGCCCAGGCGGCCAATGCCCAGGCTCTGGCGGCTGCTCTGGGGCTAGCCTCGGCGACGTTCAACCCGGCGGGAGACGCCACCGTCGACGTCAGCGTCATCGTTGGACGGGATCTCGCCCGCCAGGGCCTCCCGGCCAAGGTGACCATGCCTTCAGTGGTGGCGTCCCCCGGCGGCTAAGCAGGCCGGATCAAACGGCGTGGGAGTGTGTGTGTGTTCGAGGACCAACGGGTTGCCAGCCGAGCCGGGCGCATCGTCACCACACGCGGACCCCGTCCTGATGGCGGTGCGGAGCCGGAGGAGATGGCCGTCGCCGCCGCCCAAGCGGCGGAGGACAAGCTGGGCCGAGACACCCTGGTGCTGTCGGTGGGGGAGCTGCTGGCCATCACCGACGCCTTCGTGATCACCCACGGCGGCACCGACCGCCAGGTCAAGGCTATTGTTGAGGAGATCGAAGCCCAAATGGCGGAGGGGTTTGGGGTCCGCCCGGTGCGAGTCGAAGGCCTCGACGCCATGACCTGGGTGCTGATGGACTACGGGAGCTTTGTGGTGCACGTCTTCGACGAGGACACCCGCCGTTTCTATGAGCTCGAGCGCCTCTGGAAAGATGCGCCCCGGGTGGCCCGAGAGGCCTGAGCCTCCACGCACAGACCAGCGCACTGGCCCCGCCGTTGCCCACTAGCGTGCCGGGGATGCAGACCAAGGTGTGTGAGATGTTCGGGATCGAGTTCCCCATCCTGGCCTTCACCCATTGCCGCGACGTGGTGGCGGCAGTCACCAAGGCCGGGGGCATGGGGGTGTTGGGCGCGGCCGGGGTCACCCCGGAGCAGCTGGACATCGACCTGCGCTGGATCACCGCTGAGGTCGGGGACCGCCCATTCGGGGTTGATGTCATCGTGCCGGCCAAGTACGAGGGCAAAGCGGAGGGCGGCCTGAGCTGGTCCCACCTCCAGGACATGATCCCCGCCGCTCACCGCGCTTTCCTCGAAGACCTGCTGGCCCGCTATGAGGTCGGCCCGCTGCCCGATCACGACGGGGCCGGCGGGTCCGCTCGGCGTGGTAGCCGGGGCGAGCGGGTGGCGCCGATGACCCTCAACCAGGCCACGGCGTTGTTGGACGTCGCCTTCGCCCACCCCATCAGCCTCATCGCCAACGCTTTGGGGCCACCGCCCAAGGAGATGTTGGACCGCGCTGGCGAACTCGGTATCCGGGTCGCGGCGCTGGCCGGCAAGAAGGCCCATGCGGTGCGCCACGTGGCGGCCGGGGTCGATCTGGTCATCGCTCAGGGTTACGAGGCGGGCGGCCACACGGGCGAGATCGCCACCATGGTGTTGGTCCCCGAGATCGTCGATGCGGTGGCCCCCGTGCCGGTGCTGGCCGCGGGAGGCATCGGCAGGGGCCGTCAGATGGCCGCGGCATTGGCGCTGGGGGCGGAGGGGGTGTGGTGCGGCTCGGTGTGGTTGACCACCGAGGAAGCGGAGACCCATCCCACCGTCAAGCAAAAGTTTCTTGCCGCCAGCTCTTCGGACACCCTGCGCTCTCGGTCGCGTACCGGCAAACCGGCCCGCCAGCTGCGCTCGGCCTGGACTGACGAGTGGGATGGCCCGGCCTCCCCCGGTCCGTTGGGTATGCCGCTGCAGCCCATGCTCATCGAGGAGGCCTCCCGTCGGGTCGACCGGGCGGCGCTGGATCCCAACGCCAAGGCTGCGCAGCTGGCCAACTACTTCGTGGGCCAGATCGTGGGCGACATGAACCAGGTCAAGGCCACCCGGCGGGTGGTGTTGGACATGGTCGAGGAGTTCATCGACGCCGTGCAACGGGTCGACAACATGATGCAATAAGAGCGGTCCTGCGGAGGTGGGTACTCGTCAGGTAGCGGTGCAGGCAGAGGCACCGGTGCCGTCGGCATAGGGAGGGGCGCAGGCCACCAGCCGGGCCCCGCCTCCGCCGATGGTGGTGGGCGAGTTGTTGTCAATGACCTGCAGGGCGGCCACCATCCTGGCGAAATCCTGGACCCAGGCGCAGCCGGCGCTGCCGTCGGCGCAATCTAGACCGCCGCCCAGATGCATGGGGAAGCCCCATTCCTGCTCGAACTCGTCGACCACCCGTCCGTTCGGGCTCCACTCCGTGGTCAGGGCGAAGATGGGATAGTGGGTGTCATCGACCACATAGGCGCCGTAACGCATCATGGCCCGAGCCACCATCCGGGCTGGTTCGGTTAGCAAGGCGTCGGCGTCGAAATCGGCCGGTAGGGCCAGCAGCGCTCCCATCTGCAGGGACGGAACCTGGCCTTGGTAACGGGTCGGCGCTTCCCCGTCGGCGGCGGTGGCCGGCCAGCGGAACCCCGGTTTCCCGTCGGCATCGTTGGCCTGGAAGGAGCAGAAGGACTGGCAGTCGATGTTGAGCTTGAGGGCGTGGTGGATGGCTCCTCCCGGTACCAGTTCCCCCAGCCGCACGGTGCCGCCCACGCTGGACATCTGGGATCCGCCGTGGGCTCCAGCGATGCCGTTGCCGTTGCGCAGGCTGTCCTGGGCGAACAGGTACTGGCTGATCAACGGCCCTCCCACCTGGCAACGATGCATGGGCTGGGTCTGGATCAAGGTGTCGCCGTCCGCCAGCAGCACGGCGGCGGCATGGTTGGGGGTGGCTCCGAGATAGTCGGGGTCGGTGACGAAGCTGGGGGGCACCGGCAGGCCCTTGAGCAACACCCGGTCGGTGACCTCGTTGCAGCGGCGCAGGTTGGCGTCCCAGTACCCTTCGTGGAACAGCAGGTCTACCGGGGGGGCGTCTGGTTCAAAGATGAGCACGTTCTCATCCACGCTGACGCCGGCTCGGCCCAGGGTCATGCCGGCGGGAACTCGTTGGGCGCTGCCGCCTAAGGGCAGGTTCCAGATGCTGTCCCAGGCGAAGGGCCAGGCGCGGGCCTCCCGGGTCAGGGGCAGCGCAGGTTCGACCCCGACGGGATCGGCCGGGTAGGGCTTGACGGTGGTGGTAGGAGCCTCGCTCGACGGGGTTGTGTCCCCTGGCTGGATGGTGTCGGGGCTGGGCCCGGCCGCCTCGCCGCCACCGTTGCTGCCGCTCTGGGCTCGCCAGACCACGACCCCGATGATCAGCGCCACCACCAGCGCGGCAGCACCGAGGGGGGCCATCTTCCGCCGGTTGGGCACGCGTTTCCTCCTGGGCACTGGCCGGTGGTGTTGTCGATCCAGTCTACGGGCTGGATTTCCACCAAACACCGCGCCAGCCGCGGCGCGGTGTTACCGCTCCGGCCAGGTGGTTTCGGCGACACCCCTGCTGTGCACCCTTTGGTACGAACGCCAACACAAACGGCGAGCGGGTGGTGTAGCCGGCGTCCGTGGTGGCGTGAGCGCTAGGTTGCCGGGGACCGCGCCGTGATGAGGACCCCGAACTACCGAAGGCGGTGGGCCCGGCCGGGGCGGCTTGGCCAGAAAGGGTGCTGTCATGAGCGATCCGGTCCGGAGCGAGACCAGCCACTGGCGCGACGTTGCCTGGCGAGGCGAGTTGTTGGCCCGGATCTACCAGCCGGGCGGGGCCTCTCCGCCGCCGGGCCCGGGAGGAAAGCGGGCGGTGGTGGTCGATGTGCACGGCGGGGCCTGGTCATCGCGGGATCGAACCTTGGGCGAGCGCTACAACGAGGCCGTGGCTGCGGCTGGGTTGGCGGTGGTGGCCATCGACTTTCGTGACGGTCGGGTGGCCCGTCACCCCGCGGCCGTGCAGGATGTGGCGGCCGCCGTGCAGTGGGTCCGTGACCACGCCGATGACCTCGGGGTGGACCCCGCCCGGGTGGCCCTCACCGGTAGCTCCAGCGGCGGCCACCTCGCCCTGCTGGCCGCCCTGACCGACACCGAGGTGTGCTTCGTGGGCGCTTTTTGGCCTCCGGTGGATCCGTTAGCCCGCTATCGCTATGCCCGCAGCCGCCTGGGCCAACCGGTGCCCGCGGGGCAGGCCTTTGATGCAGCCAACCTGGTGGCTGCGACGGAGGCGTACTTCGGCGATGAGCAGACCATGGGGGAGGCCTCCATCGTGGCGGTGTTGGCCGAAGGACGGCCCCGTTCACTGCCTCCGGTGTGGCTCGTCCAAGCCGGGGCTGACCTCAACGTACCTCCCAGTATGATCGAGGAACTGGTGACCAGCTACCGCCAGCGCGGCGGCCAGTTGGAACTGAGCATGTATCCCGACCAGGTCCACGGCTTCGGCCACGCCCGTCACGATACGGCGCGCCGCTTCCAGGCCGATCTGGTGCAGCGGTTGCTTGCCGTTGTGGGCTGAGGGGGGCTGCCCCGGGGAAGTACCGTGCCGACCATGAGCACTGCTGATCTCAAGGCCCTCAACGCCTTTCTGGCCGAACCCCGCAACGCCATCGTCATCGGGCGACGCCAGGACGGCGGACCCCACGCCACGCCCAATTGGTTCCTGTGGGACGGCGAGCGCTTCTTCGTCTCCACCACCAAAGGGCGGGCCAAGTACCGGGTGTTCGCTAAGGACCCGCAGGTGCAACTGGTCGTCGACGACGCCACCGGGTTCCGTTACGTGGTGCTCGACGGCACCGTGACCCTGGGCGAGGACATCGACGCCGGCCTGGCCACCTTCGCCGCGCTGCGAGCCAAGCACGGTCGGGGCGGCCAATCCAGCGAGGAACTCCGGGCGGAGATGGTTCGAGACGAACGGGTGCTGTTGATGATCACGCCTGACAGGCCTCAGGCCGAGTGGTTGCAGATGGGTTTCTGACGGACGTGTTTCGGGAGGACGCGTTTCGGGAGGACGCGTTTCGGGAGGATGGGCCCCTGGTTTCGGTCAGCCCACCGGGCGCCCGTACATCTGGCCCAGGGGGTCCGCGATGAGCTCCAGGCGTTCCCCGTCGGGCCCGTTGAAATAGAGCGAGCTGCCACTCACGTGGGCGTAGGCGACGCCGGCGTGGTCCAGCTTGGCCTTGAGCTGCGCCCAACGAGCGGGTTCGACGGAGATGGCCAGATGATGCAGGCCACCCAGTACCTCTAGGTATGGTCCGAGATCAAGCCCGGGAAAGTCGAAGAAAGCCAAGGAGTTTCCGTTGCCGATATCAAAGAAGAAGTGGGTGGAGCCCCGATAATCCCGATTCTCGAACACCTCGGTCAGTGGGAACTCGAGCAGATCCTGATAGAAGACGATGGTCGCCTCCACGTCGGTACTCAGCAGGGCCACGTGGTGCACGCCCTGAGCGGCAGAGGCGGGGCGCTGCTCACGAGGCCGCAGATGGGTGCGGCGAAGCTGGTCCCACTCGGCCGAGCGGTCGATATCGGCGCCGTGCTTGGTGTTCATAGAAGACCTCCTGGGTGGCGGCCGGGTGTGCCGGCCGGGCGGGGCTGGTGGGCGGGGCCGGTATGGCGATGGCCCCGAGTCAGTCTGGCCCACGGTAGGGACCAAGGCGGGGGCGGGGCCCGGCTAAGGAGGCCACGCGCTGCAGGGCGGCGGCCAACCAGGCCTCGAACTCCATGGCCCGGGCGGCGGTCACCCCGGCCTCGGCATCGGCGCCCACCGGATGGTGCAGGCAGGGGTGGGGCTGGGCGGAGATGGCCACGATGCGCGCCGCGACCTCCGAGGCGGCGATGGCCTGCGTGCGGGCGCCCTCCAGAAAGAACCGGCGAACCCAAGCCTCATCGAGTGCGTAGGGGGAAGCCGGAGGGGCCTGGTCGTAGCCGCCCCGGTTGAAGATGTTGGTGACCACGAACCCGGGTTCGACGAGGGCCACGTTGATGCCGAAGGGGGCCAACTCCCACACCAGCGCTTCGCTGGCCGCCCGAAGCGCGTGCTTGGAGCCTTGGTAAATGGCGTGGTATCCCCGGGCTGGGGTGCGCCCACCCACGGAAGACACGTTGATGATCAGGCCTCGGGTCCTGGCCCGCATGGCCGGTACCACCGCCCGCACCACTCGCAGGGCCCCCCAGTAGTTGGTCTCGAACTGCTGGCGGGCCACCTCCCAATCCATGGTTTCCACCGGACCGCTGAAGGAGATGCCGGCGTTGTTGACGACCACATCGAAGACCTCCTGGTTGGCCAGGGCGGCGCTGACCATGGCGTCGTCGGTCACATCGAGGGCGATGACCCTCACCCCGGGCCAGGGAGTCCGGGCGGTGGCGGGGTCGCGCACGGCGGCGACCACCTCGTCCCCGTTGGCCACGAACGCCTCCACCGTGGCCCGCCCGATTCCGTTGCCTGCACCGGTCACCAGCACCCTTCCCATCACCGGACCGTACTGCCTGGCCTTCCTGGGCCGCTGACCTCGATCCGCCGTCTGGCACGGCGACGCGCTGGCACGGCGACGGTCTGGCAGACTAGTCCGCATGTCTGGCGCCGTTTCTTCTGCCGGGACCCCGGAGCCCGTGCCGCCGGTCGATGTCGCCAGCATGCAGGCCATGGTCGACGCCGCTCCCTACCACAGGCTGGTCCCGTTGGTGGTCGTGGAGGTCGATGCCAGCATTGGCCGCTTCGTGTTGCGCCTGCCCTTCGACACCGGCCTGACCCGTCTGGCCGACAGCGACCAGGTCCACGGCGGGCCCATCGCTTCCGTGATCGACACGGCGGGAACCTTCGCGGTAGCAGCCATGGTTGGCCATGGGGTGCCCACCATGAACCTGCGCATCGATTATCTGCGTCCGGCCGTGGGGTCCGATCTGGTGGCCACCGCCGTGGTTCGGCGGGCTGGGAGAACGGCCGCGGTGTGCGATGTCGATTTGCACGACGACCAAGGCCGCCTGGTGGCGGTGGGACGCGGCACCTGGGCCACGGCCGCCGGGTAGTCACCCGAGGTGAGTCGTCCGGGGCCCGGCACGATCGACGGTGCACGATAATACAGAAGTGGAGTAGGGAATGAAGACGGGATGAAAGCGGTCTGGTTTGGCGAACATGGCGGACTGGAGGTGTTGCGCTACGGCGAGGTGGCTGATCCGCAGCCCGGGCCGGGTCAGGTCCGGGTCCGGGTCGAGGCCTGCTCGCTGAACTACCACGACGTTTTCACCCGCCGGGGTATGCCGGGCATCAAGGTGCCCCTGCCCATGGTTCCGGGCTGCGACGCGGCCGGTCGAGTCGACGCGGTGGGCGAGGGGGTGAGCGGGTGGAGCCAGGGGGAGCGGGTGCTGGTCGATCCGGTGTTCACCGACACCGCCACCGGCCGGTTCTGGATGATCGGTGACACGCGGTGGGGCGCCTACGCCGAGTTCGTGGTCGTCGAACAAACCCAGTTGTTGGCCTTACCCGACGAGGTGAGCGCGGTCGATGCCTCCTGCCTGCCGGTGGCCTATGGCACCTCCCATCGGATGATGATCACCAGAGGAAAGATCCAACCGGGCGAGAAGGTGCTGATCTTGGGGGCCTCCGGCGGGGTGGGGACCAGCGCGCTGTTGTTAGCCAAGCTGGCCGGCGCCTACGTGGTGGCGGCGGCCGGTTCTGAAGCTAAATGTGCTCGGCTCCGTACCTTGGGAGCCGATGATTGTGTCAACTACGCCGTGGAGGATTTTGCCGAGCACACCCGGCGCAGCACCGGCAGCCTGTTCAGCGGGGGCGGCTACGACGTGGTGGTGAACTTCACCGGGGGTGACACCTGGGCCCCGTCGCTGCGTTGCGTGAAGCGGGGTGGGCGGCTGCTCACCTGCGGGGCCACCGCCGGGTTCGACCCGCCCACCGACATTCGCTTCATCTGGACCGCAGAGATGGACATCCGGGGTTCCAACGGCTGGCAGCGCAGCGATCTCAGTGCTTTGGTGGAGTTGGTGCGCAACGGCCAACTGGTCCCCGTGGTGGATCAGGTGCTGCCCCTAGCTCGTGGCGCTGAGGCCATGGGCCTGCTGGAGGACCGCTCCTTCTTCGGCAAGATCGTGCTCACCCCATGAGCGGGGTCAACCTGGCCGGGTTGTACGGGGCTCACCTCGGTCAGCACAAGGTGGCTTACCTCGATCTCACCGGCGAAAGGACCGCTCGCCAGCCGGCTTCCGCCCAGCCCGCAGTGGTCACCTACGACCAGTTCGACCGGCGCTGTGCCCAGGTGGCCGGGGGGCTGGTAGGCCTCGGGTTGGGGTTCGGTGACCGGGTGGCCATCTTGTCCGACAACTCCGTCGACTACGCCGCGTTGTACCTGGGCAGCTGCCGCATCGGGGCGGTGACGGTACCGCTCAACACCAAGCTGGCCGCCGAAGGATTGCGCTACATTCTGCAAGACGCCGGCGTGAAGGTGGTCTTCACTGACGTCGGCCACGCCGGAAAAGTAGCGTCAGCGCCCACCTCTTCGGGGCCGAAGGTAGTGCTCATCGGGGGGCCGGAATGGGAGGAGTTCCAGGACCGCGAACCGGCCGGTATGGAGCTGGTCGACCCTGGCCACGTGGCCGTGCAGATGTACACCTCGGGTTCCACCGGCCGGCCGAAAGGGGTGTTGTTGTCCCACGCCAGCCAGCTCTTCACCCTGGAGCAATACACCAGCGGCGGGTTTTTCATGAGCCCAGACGAGCGCATACTGGTTTCGGCGCCCATGTATCACAAAAATGCTATGGTCCAGACCAAGGTGAACTTGGCCCTCGGCGGCCAGATCGTGCTGCTGGCCCGGTTCGATGCGGCCGAGTACCTCCAGGCGGTGGCCGCCCAGCGCGCCACCAGCCTTACGGGGGTACCCACCATGTTTGCCTTGATGACCGCCCAACCGGAGCTGGTAGCCAGCCTTGATCTGTCCTGTGTGCGGCGCCTGATGATCGGCTCGGCCCCGATGACGGAGGCCCTTTTCGATCAGGTGCGGGCGCTGTTCCCCGCCGCGGTGGTCACTAACGGGTACGGCACCACCGAAGCCATTGCCTGCTTCGGACCCCATCCCGACAACCGGCCCCGGCCCAAGATCACCCTCGGCTATCCGCTGTCGAGCGTGGAGGTACGCCTGGTCGACCCCGCCACCGGAGCTGACGCCAACCCCGGTGAGTTCTGGATCAAAGGCCAAGGGGTGATGAACGGCTATCACAACTTGGCCGACGTCACCGCCCAGAGACTTACCGATGGTTGGTATCACACGGGCGATGTCATGGAACGAGACGGCGAGGGCTGGTTCTTTTTCGTCGGTCGAGTCGACGATATGTTCGTCTGCGGTGGAGAAAACATTTATCCAGGCGATGTGGAGCAACTGCTGGAGCGCCACGAGGGCGTGCACCAAGCCGCCGTGGTGTCAGTGGCGGACCAGCTCAAGGGGGCCCTACCGGTGGCCTTCGTGGTGCGCGAGGCCGGCCATACCCTGACCGAAGAGGGGTTGCGGCAGTGGTCCATCGAACACGGACCCGCCTACGCCCACCCCCGGGCGGTGTGGTTCGTGGAGGAGATCCCCCTGGCCGGCACGGCCAAGATCGACAAGGGCACCCTCGCCCTGGAGGCCGCGAGTCGGTTCACCCCCCGCTGAGCAGGTACGCGCCGCTAGGGTCAGACGGGTGGACGCCGCCCCTGATCATCTGCTGCTCGACCATCTGCTGCTCGACCATCAGGGTGCGGTCGCCTCGGTGACCATGAACCGACCGGAGGTACTCAACGCCCTCAACCTACGGATGGGTATTGAGCTCCTCGATGTGATGGACAGGCTCGACGGGGACCGTTCGGTGCGGGTTGTGGTGTTGACGGGGACGGGTCGGGCGTTCTGCGCCGGGGATGATCTGCGCGGCTTGAGCGAGCCGGGCCAAGAGCCGGTGCTGCGGGCGGACCCCATCGAGCAGTACGTGCGGGGCCGGGGTCGTTGGCCCCAGATCGTGGCCCGGCTGCGGGCCATGGGCAAGCCGGTGGTGGCCGCCGTCAACGGCCACGCCCACGGGGCCGGGTTCAACCTGGCCCTCGCCGCTGATCTGCGCATCATGGCCGAATCGGCCACGCTGGCCGTGCCGTTCGTGAAGCGGGGCCTGGCCACCGGCACCAGCCTGTTGCAGCAGTACGTCGGGGTGGGTAAGGCCATGGAATGGGCGTTGTTGGCGCCGACCCTTGGTGCCGCCGAAGCCTTGCAGTGGGGCCTGGTCACCCGGGTGGTGCCCGATGCGGCGCTGAGCACCGAGACGGCCGCCCTGGCCGAAGCCCTCGCCGTCGGACCTACCCGTATCTATGGCTACACCAAGGCGGCGGTGTACCGCGGCTACGAAGAATCCACCGTAACCGGCGCCTACGAGCACCAGGGTCTGGCTCTGCACCTAGCCCGCCAGACCGAAGACTTCACCGAAGGCCGCCAAGCCTTTCTGGACAAACGCCCGCCTCGGTTCACCGGGCGTTGAGGGGCGGGAAGTTGGTCTGTGCGCACGGTCTCGCTCGGGCGGTGCCCGGGCTTCGCCCGCAGCCGATGAGCCGGCGGGGCCAGGGGGCTGCCGGCATCGGGTAGTTCGGCAGACCAACCGACTCAGCGGGCAGCATGGGGCCATGGCCAGCCGGATCCGTTTGCGACGTACGAAGGGGTGGCGAAAGCCCGAGGGTTCGGTGGTGGTGGCGCGACCCTCCCGGTGGGGAAACCCCTTCCGGTTAGGAGTCCACAGCGACGCGGCCGGTTGCGTCGAGTTGTACACGAAGGCCCTGTGGGCGGGTGAGCTCGGCTTCGACGCAGCCGATGTGCGGCGGTTGCTGCAAGGTCGTGATCTTGCTTGCTGGTGTCATGAGGAGGACCCCTGCCACGCCGATGTGCTGCTGGCGTTGGCTTTGGACTCGCCGGAGTGGGAGTAGTGGCCTAACCGGGGCCAGGGGTCCCGTTCGGCCCAGCGCAGGGCCCGGCCGGTGGTCGGGTGGTCGTCGTCGCCCTGATAACACGGCAGGAATTCACGCAGGGTGGTCCCATTGGGGGTGGCGGTAGCGGTTCTGCGCGCAACGTGCCACTTTGGTGGTCGCAGCGATGAGGCGGTACCACCCTGACCTGCGTGTTCGTATTTCGCCTTCGCACTGCGCGTACACGTTGCGCGCAGAACCGGCCT
>JANPEN010000339.1:0-1822 GCA_031422955.1 Acidimicrobiia bacterium | reverse complement strand
GGTCCACGACGCCGAGGTGGGCACGGTACGGGTGCCGGGCTTTCCCATTCATTCCTCGGTGCTGGTTCCCCGCCCCCGCGAGCCCGACGCCCCCGGCTTAGGGGCTGACGCCGAGGCCATCCTGGCCGAGGTCTTGGGCATAAGCGAGCCCGGCGTCGCCGACCTGCGCCACCGTCGGGTGTTGCTTGGCCGCCAACCCGGCAACAGTCAAGCCAGCGCCGGTCAGGCCAGCGCCGCTCGATGATTTGGGTGGGCGATGCTGCGCAGCGCCTCGGCCCGAGCGGCACCGGCCAGGCCCCGCACGTCCACCCGGCCGAACTCGGTGACCACCACATCGGCCAGGTAGTTGGGCAAGGTCACGGGGTTAGGTGCTTCGATGCGACGCACGATGCGGGAAATGGCGCCCTTGGCCGCCGTCGCCCGTAGCGCCAGCACCGAGCGACCACCGCTGGTCAAGCTGGCCCCGAAGCCAAAATCGGGGGCGCCGCCCGGGCCGGAAATGAGCTGGCCGCCAACCATCTCGGAATTGGCCGCGCCGTCTAGGGCGATCTCCACGGTGGAGTTGAGGGCCACAAAATCGGGCAGGGCGGCCAGGGCGGCGGCGCCGTGGGTGAGGTTGGGTGGGCCCATCAAAACCGCAGGATTACGGTGTATCCAGGCCAACATTCGTGGTGTGCAGACCACCTCAGCGGCCACCATGACCCCTTCCACCGCCCCCCCTTCGTAGAGATCCAAGCAGGCGTCGGACAACAGGCCTGAATGCACCCGCAGGCGGCGACGGGCGAGAAGCTCGCCCAAGATGGCGTCGGGAATGGATCCAATACCGAACTGTATGGTCGAGCCATCGGCGACGACGCTGGCCGCGGCGGTGGCGATGGTGCGGGTCACCTCGTCGAGCCCGCCGTCCGCAGCGCGATTGTCGGTGATCGACTGGTTCGCCTCCACCAGGTAGTCGATCTGATCGAGATCGAGCTCACCGGCGCCGAAGGTGTAGGGAATCTCCGGGTTCACCTGGGCAATGACGAGGGGCGCAGTACGGGCGGGCATGACGGTGCTGCCTACGCTGACCCCCAAGCTGACCCGGCCGTCTGCACTGGGGGCGCTGACCGCCACCATGGCGACATCGCACGCCAGTGGCCCTCCCGGCACGTGCAGGGTGGTGTGATCGGAGTACTTGGTCGGCAGGACCTGTACGAACCCGCTGTTCCACAGGTACTTGAAGGCGGGCGAGGCCTGGGTCGACACGAAATGGAACGGCTGGCCGGCGTGCTCGAACAGCGGCAGGCGTTTCTGCAGCATGGGGGTGACGATCTCGAGGCGTTGCCAGCGGTGCCGAGCGTCGTCGAGCGCTTGGACCAGGTGCATGGGCGTGGTGGCGGCCCCGCCGATAAAGACGCGGGCGCCCTCGGGGATGGCGGCCACCGCCTCGGCCGCGCTGGTCCAACGGGCGCCACGCCCGCCAGGGGAGACGGGAAGGTAGGCGTCGAGATTGGGCCGGGCGGGATCAAAGGCCATGGCCTCGGTCTACCACCTCCGCCGCGTCCGCCGCCTCCGCCAGGATCTTGTTGACCGATTGATGGAAATAGACCAGCGGGGGCTCGACCCGGCCGTAGACGACCTCCGGGAGTGCCCCTGAATCCAAGTTGGCTTGGATCTTCTCCATGAGCGGAAAGTCTTCAGTGCCCGTTACCTGCAGCAGAAGATCAAGGTTCTTGGTGAAATAGCGGTGCGCTTTTTCAGTGGCAGGCGGTTGAGGGGAATGCAGGGAGGTAACCACCCGAGTGGTGCGTACATCGATCGGCTCGATACGCCACGATTCCAC
>JANPEN010000338.1:0-9638 GCA_031422955.1 Acidimicrobiia bacterium | reverse complement strand
CCGCTACCCCTACAACGACAGCGGGGATTACGTGGTGCCGAGCGACCGTGATTTCCTGGACGCGTTCACCACCTTGGCGTGGGTGGCGGGACAGACCCGGACCATACGCCTCGGTGTGTCGGTCTGCATCGCCCCGTACCGTCACCCGGTGCAGGTGGCCAAGGTGCTGGGGACGCTCGAGTTTCTTGCTCCCGGGCGCATGGTGCTGGGGGTGGGGACGGGCTGGTTGGAGGACGAGTTCGACAGCCTCGCCGTCCCGTTCGAAGATCGCAACGCAGCCACCGTGCGTCTGGTGCGTTTCCTGCGTGAGGCGGGGCGGGCGGAGGGTCCGGTCAGCATCGACAACGTCGGTTATCCCAGTCATCAGATGTTCCTGCGTCCTCAGCCTTCGGCGGCGTTGCCGATCTGGATTGGTGGCAACGGTCCGCTGGCCCGCAGGCGGGCGGCCCGTCATGGTGATGCGTGGCATCCGGCCTTGCACCGCCAGTCGCCCCGCGAGTTGGCTGAGCAGTTCGAGGAGGTGAAGGCCATGGCCGTGGTGCAGGGCCGTGATCCCGCCACCATCGGGCTGACCGTTTTCGTTGGTGTGGCGTTGTCGGAAACGTGGCGGGAACGCCCCTGGGAACGGGGCATGGTGCGCGGTCCGGCCGACAAGGTGGTGGAAACGTTGCTGGCCTACGCCGATGCCGGGGTCAGCGAGTTCGTGCTGTCCATTGGCGGCTCGGTCAGTCGCCGGCTCGCCACTCTGGAGCAATTGGCCGCCGCCGGGCTGCCGTTGGGTCGCCTCGACTGAGCCGACGTCGCCTCCTCGAAGGTTCACGGCATCATGATGGGACTGGCATCGGGATGTTCGCTGCCGCCATCACCCGAACAGCGAGGTCTTCGAACTCCCGGTAGCAGGTCTGCAACGAGCCGACCGGTGGAGCCGGGCGCGCCGTCGCCGGCCCGGAGGTCGAACATCGGCTTGCGGGCGTCCTGGGCGAGTGGCATCAGGCTGCGGTAGTTGCGCAGGCTGGCCAGCTGACAAGGGTCCGCTCCACCACCGAAGTTCGAGGGTCGAAGCGCAACGGTTGCTCGAGTTGCCGGTGCGTATGGAGAAGGTCTTCGCGAGATGGACCCAGGGCACGCCTTCTGCGGCTGGTGCGTCAGCTCCGCAAGGAGCTCGGAACGTCTCATGGGACGATCCAGCGGGTCGCCGAGCAGCTCGGCTACGGGACCGAGTCGGTCCGCTCGTGGGTGAAGCAGGCCGACATCGACGACGGCGAGGCGCCCGGGATCCGTGATGGCGCTTTGTCAGGTGATGAGGCGGATGGTCTGCTGGGCGCGACGGCGGATCTCGTCAGGAGCGGTGCCGACCTTCTCCAGCAATCGGTCGATCGAGATGGTTTGGAGCAGATCGACGGCGAACGTGTCGTCCCGATGTTCGATCCGCCAAGGAAAGGGGCGTTGGTGGCTGGCCGGTACCACGATCGCTCGGCCCGACAGGTCATGGAAGCGGGCAGTGGAGACGACAAGAACACGGCCGCGTTGTTCGTCGTTCAGATCCGCAAGATAGATATCGCCGGCGTCGGGCGCCACTACAGGCCCCGGAACGCACCGTCGACGGCGGCGTCCTCCGCCCGCACGCGCCGTTGCTCCTCGGGGGAAAGATTGTCGAACCACAGCTTGGCCGATTCGGCCTGGGACCAGAACCGCTCGGCCTCCAAGGCATCAAGCGCCTCGATGATGGTGTCCTCATGGGTAGCACCACCGAGCGCTCGGATGCGGTCTCGCGTCTCCATGGACACCTTGACCGTCGTGTCCTTCATATACCCGCAGTATACCCAGGGCCGTGGGTGCGAGGCGGACCAGATCGGGTTGCGCCCTTCGGGGCTCCCTCCCGCATCGCCCAGCATCGAGTGGGCCGGCCGCGCCGGGCGGCGCTGTATGCAAGGGTGAGAGCCGGAGGTGCACTGTGTTGTCGTACCGGGTGTTGGACCTGACAGATGAACGAGGCCAGCTCTGTGGAAAGCTGCTCGCCGATTTGGGCGCCGACGTGGTGCTGGTGGAACCACCGGGGGGCAGCACCTCCCGTACGGTCGGCCCTTTCGCCGGTGATGAGATGGGCCCCGACCGCAGCCTGTACCACTGGGCCTTCAACCGGGGGAAGCGCTCGATCATGGTCGATCTGCAAGCACAGGCCGGGCGCGATCGGCTGCTGGCCTTGGTGGCCGAAGCCGACCTGTTGGTGGAATCGTTCGATCCCGGCGTGCTCGAAGAGTTGGGCCTCGGTCACGAGGTGCTGGCCGGCGTCAACCCTGCGCTCGTGCATGTGGCCATCACCGCTTTCGGTAGCGACGGGCCCAAAGCGAACTGGCCCGCCACCGATCTCACCCTGGCCGCCGCCTCTGGTTACAGCTGCCTCACCGGTGACAGCGACCGCGCCCCGCTGCGGGTGAGCGTCCCCCAGGTCTTCCACCACGCGGCCGCCGACGCGGCCGGCGCCGCCCTGGTCGCACTCTACGAGCGTGACCATCACTCGGGTTTGGGCCAATTCGTGGACATCTCCGCCCAACAGTCCCACAGCGTGTGCAGCCAGTCGTTCCTGTTGTGCCATCCCGGCAACTCGGGCGCGGCCAGCCGAGAGGCCGGCGGTATCCGCCTGGCCGGGCTGGATGCCAAGGTGCAACTGCTGTGGCCGTGCCAGGACGGCCAGGTCTCCGTCACCTTCCTGTTCGGCGTGTCGATGGGCCCCTTCACCGCCAACCTGATGAAGTGGATCCACGAGGAGGGCTTCTGCGACGAGGCCACTCGCGACAAGGACTGGATCGACTACGGCACCATGCTCTACGACGGTCGAGAGCCCATCGCCGAGTACGAGCGAGTCAAGCTCATCGTGCGCGACTTCCTCGCCACCAAGACCAAGGCCGAGCTCTTCCACGCCACCTTCACCCGGCGGCTGCTCATCGCCCCGGTGGTCACCATGGCCGAGCTGGTCCGCAGCGAACACTTCGCCGCCCGCCAGTTCTGGCAAGACGTCGATGCCGGACCGTGCATACCATCTGGTATGGTACGCACGGCGGGGGCTTTCGCCAAGTTTTCCGCCGCCCCGTTGCCCAACAACGCGCTCGGAACCCAGGCTGTCCCCAAGGCGAACGAGACCGCTCCCATCTGGGCCAGAGCGGCGCGCCCCGCGGTGATCCCACCATCGAGCTCGGCGCCAGCTCGGCGGGGTCGGCCGCTGGAGGGTCTCAAGATCGCCGATTTCATGTGGGTGTTCGCCGGTCCCTACACCAGCCGCACCCTGGCCGATCTGGGCGCCACCGTGGTACGCGTCGAATCCAGCCGCCGGCTGGACACCTTGCGTACGGCCGGCAACTTCCAAGACGACAAGATCCACCCGGACTGGGCGGTGCAGTTCACCAACGTCAACGCCGGCAAACGCTCCATTACCCTCGATCTGGGCTCCGAGGCGGGCCGCGAGGTGGCCATGGATCTGGTGCGCTGGGCCGATGTCACCATGGAGTCTTTCACCCCCAAGGCCATGGCCGGCTTCGGTCTGGATTACGAGTCGCTGCGCACGAGCAAGCCGGATCTGATCATGTCCTCCAGTTGTCTCATGGGTCATTACGGACCGGAGGCCAGCCTGGCCGGGTTCGGCACCATGGCGGCCGCGGTGTCGGGCTGGTTCCACGTGACTGGTTGGCCGGACCGCCTACCCTGCGGCCCCTTCAGCGCCTACACCGACTACGTCTCGCCCCGTTTCTTGGTGCTGGCGGTGTTGGCTGCGTTGGAACACCGCCGCCGCACCGGCCAAGGCCAGTACATCGATTTGTCCCAGGCGGAGGCGTCCCTGCAGTTCATGAGCCAAGCGGTGCTGGACTACACGGTGAATGGCCGCATCGCCGAGCGGCACGGCAACGACGACGAGGTGTACGCCCCCCAGGGGACCTACCGGGCGGCAGGAACGGACCAGTGGGTGGCGTTGGCGGTAACCGGCGACGAGCCGTGGCGCGCCGTGTGCGAGGTGTTGGCCCGGCCCGATCTCGCCTCGCTCAGTGTGCAGGACCGCCGGGCCCGCCGGCGTGAGCTCGACACCATCATCCAGCAGTGGACCAGCGGGCTGGATCCGGCCGAGATCACCGAGCGGCTCGTCGCCCGCGGGGTGGCGGCGCATGGGGTGCAAAACACGGTGGAAGCGTTCAATGACCCACAACTACGCCACCGTGACCACTTCCAGCAGGTACCCCACAGTGTGATGGGCCAGACGTGGGTGGAAGGCAGCCGCTACCGGTTCTCCCGCACCCCCGCCGTGGTCGGCTCCCCCCCAGCGCTCGGTGAGCACAATTGGGAGGTCCTGACAGAGTTGCTCGGTTACGACGAGGACAAAGCCGCTGCCCTGGCCGCCGCAGGCGTGTTCGACTGACCCTGACGACTTCCTGCACCTCGATAGCCACGCTCAAGAGAGCCGCGATGGTGCGGGCGGGGTCGGGTCCCCGGCTGGTTGCCTAGTGTGGGTCGATGGCGACACGGGTGGCAGTGCTGGGGGCAAGGGGTCGGATGGGGGCCACCGTGTGCGAAGCGGTGCAGGCCGACAACGCCCTGGAGCTGGTGGCTGCCGTGGACATTGGGGACGATCTCGACATCGTGGGCCGCAGCGGCGCCCAGGTGGTGGTGGACTTCACGGTGGCCGAGGCGGCCCGCACCAACCTGGCTCGGGTGGCCGGCTGGGGCATGCACGCGGTGGTGGGCACCACTGGCTTGCAGGCCGATGATCTGGCTGCGCTCAAGGCCGCCTTCACCACCAGCAACTGCGTGGTGGCCGCCAACTTCGCCATAGGCGCGGTGCTGATGATGCGCTTCGCTGAGATCGCCGCTCCTTACTTCGACTCCGTCGAGGTCATCGAGCTGCATCACGACAACAAGATCGACGCCCCCTCCGGTACCGCCACCGAGACGGTGCGCCGCATGGCCGCCGCCTCCGCCGACTGGTCTGCGGATCCCACCCAGACCGAGCTCTACCCCGGCGCCCGGGGCGGGGTGGGGCCGGCGGGGATCCACGTGCACTCGGTGCGGCTACGGGGCCTGGTTGCCCACCAAGAGGTGCTGTTCGGTACGGCCGGCCAGATGCTCACCGTGCGCCACGACAGCTTCGATCGGGTCTCGTTCATGCCAGGGGTGATGCTCGCCTGTAAACGCATCGCGGACCATCCCGGTCTCACCATCGGCCTGGAGCCCCTGCTGGGTCTCTGATCCAGGACGCCGGTACCGGCTAGTCGCGGCGGGCATCGCCTTCGGGTGGGGAGGAGGACCCCGCCGGTGATTCGCTTTCGTTGAGGTCTTCGGTCAGTTCCTCGCTGAGGTGGCGCAACGCATCCATTTCGCCCCCGCCGCGGCGGCGGTCGGACAGCGAGGAGAGCACGCTCAAGGCCACGCTGCCGGCGATGAGGTACCAGCGGTAGTCCTTGACGAATCCGAGAAAGGCGTCGAGCGGGCGTTGGAAGACGTTGCCGAGCAGGCGGATCATCAGCAGCCGGGCGAAGGTGCCGCTCACGTCGAGGGTGGCGAACACGGCGGGGCGCATGGCGGTGGCGCCGGCCAGCAACGACACCGGGTTGTTGGGGGCCAGGAACACGATCAGGTAGCGGGCCTTGCCGAAGCCCCGCTCCATGAACCGTAACGACATGCCCAGCGACGGCGCCCTTCGCTCCATCCAGTCGATGGCCCGCACCCCGTACCACAGCCCCAACAGGTAGAAGAGGGGATCGGGAGCCAACAGCCGCAAGGCGCCGACGCTGTAGTAGGACCAGGCATCGAGGCTGTTGGTGGTCAGGGCCAGGTAGCGGTTCTGGGAGCTGAGGGTCAGCAGCCACAGCGGATGGGTGTCGACCAGCGACGCCCACAGGAAGAAGGCGGTGTTGGACGCCACCACCAGGGCGATGAGGGGCACCACGACGAGGCTGAGCACCCGACGGCCGGGTGGATGGTGGGTGATGGGTGCGTTATCCACAGCGGCGACGGGGGTGTCACACCGAATCGACGGCGATTCGGTGTAGTGGCACTGTAGGGCGCCCTGATGGATGTTCCCGTTACCGATCCCGAACTCGATTCCGACCCCGGAGGTCCCCATGGATGGCTTGATGATGGACGTGCCCCTCACGCTGTCCCATCTTTTTGAGCGGGCGGAGCGCTACCACCACCGCAAGACCATCGAGACCAACACCAAAGATGGGCTGGTCACGACCACTTACGGGCAGTGGGCGGACCGCACCCGCCGGCTCGCCGCGGTGTTCGACCAGCTCGGCCTCACGGCGGACGCCCGGGTGGGCACCTTCGGTTGGAACAGCGCCAACCACCTGGCCCTGTACTTCGCCGCTCCCTGCTCCGGCCGGGTCTGTCACACCCTCAACATCCGCCTGTTCCCCGAACAGCTGACCTACATCGTCAACCACGGGTCCGATGAGGCGATCTTCGTGGATCGTTCCCTCATCCCGCTGCTGGCCCCGCTGGTGTCGACCTTTACCACCGTGAAACACCTGGTGATCATGAACGACGGGGACCCCGCAGGTGCCAATGCCGGCGCGGGCGGGCTCAGCTCCTCCGGCTTCGAGCTCAGCGGCCCTGGCGCGCCGGCCCTGCACGACCTCGACACCCTGCTGGCGGGGGTTGAGCCCCTGGCCTTGTGGCCCCGCCTGGAAGAGAACCGGGCCGCCTCGATGTGTTACACGTCGGGCACCACCGGCCATCCCAAAGGGGCCGTCTACTCCCACCGCTCCACCTACCTGCACACCATGGCCCTGATGCAGACGGACTCCATTGGGGTCTGCGAGCGCGATGTGATCATGCCGGTGGTGCCCATGTTCCACGTCAACGCCTGGGGCCTGGCCCACGGCGCGGTGGCCTCAGGGGCCACCCTGGTCATGCCCGGGCCGGACCTATCGGCCCCGACCCTGGCCGACCTGATCGTGAGCCAGGGGGTGACGGTGGCGGCCGGAGTGCCCACCATCTGGATGGGGGTGCTGCCCCTGCTGGCCGGGCGGGACACCTCCAGCCTGCGCACCATCCCCTGCGGCGGCTCGGCGGTGCCCAAGGCCTTGTCGGAGGGCTACCGGGCCGTCACCGGTAAGCCGCTGCTGCAGGCCTGGGGGATGACGGAAACCTCGCCCATCGCCGCCATCTGTCATCTGGCCAGCACCTTCGATGGGCTGAGTGAGGACGAAGCGGCCGAGCGGCGCACCTTCGTGGGTCGGGTGGTGGTGGGCATCGATATGCGGGTGGTGGACCCCGACACCCTGGAGGAGCGCCCCTGGGACGGGGACACCTCGGGCGAGTTGCAGGTGCGCGGACCGTGGGTCATTCGCACCTACCACGATGACGACCGTTCACCGGAGAGCTTCACCCCCGACGGGTGGCTCAAGACCGGCGACGTGGCCGTGGTCGACGAGTTCGGTTACGTGAAGCTGGTTGACCGCTCCAAGGACGTGATCAAGTCCGGCGGCGAGTGGATCAGCTCGGTGGATGTCGAGAACGAGCTGATGGCCCACCCCAAGGTGGCCGAAGCCGCCGTTATCGGCATCAACCATCCGCGTTGGCAGGAACGCCCGCTGGCCTGCGTGGTCCTCAAACCCGGTGAGCAGTCAACCCGGGAGGAGATCCTGGCCTTTCTCGAAGGGCGCATCGCCAAGTGGTGGATGCCGGACGATGTGGAGTTCATCGACGAGGTCCCCAAGACCTCCACCGGCAAGTTCTCCAAGAAAGATCTGCGCAGCCGCTTCCTCGATCACCAGCTACCCACGTCGTGACCGGGCTCGACCAGCCGCTTCCACAGCATGCCGCTGATTCCATCGTGGCCGTCGGGGCGGCGGCCGGTTCGTGGGCCTGCGTGGGGCTCGACCCCCGGCCGGAGCTGATTCCCCCCTCCCTGCGCGACGCCGCCCTGGCCCGCCACGGGGGTGACGGCGCCGCCGCGGTGGCCGCCGCCTTTTTGGCCTTCAACCTGGGTTTGCTCGACGCGGTGGCCGGCCGAGCGGCGGCGGTGAAACCGCAGGTGGCCTGCTATGAGGCCTACGGGGCGGCGGGCTGGGCGGCGCTCGAGGCCACCATCGCGGCGGCCACCGAGCGGGGCCTGCCGGTGGTGATCGACGGGAAACGCAACGACATCGGCTCCACCGCCACCCACTACGCCCAGGCCGCGTTCGGGGGAGCCCCCGGCCTGGACGGCACCATACTCTCAGGTATGGGGGGGGACTGGTTGACCATCAACGGCTATTTGGGCACCGATGGGGTGGCGCCCTTCCTGGCTCCTACCCCTACCCCTACCCCGGCCGGGTCCGCCGTTGCCGGCGCTCGGGGGCACGGGGTGTTCGTGTTGGTCCACACGTCCAACCCCTCGGCGGCGGAGGTGCAGGATCAACCCGGCGGGCAGGGCACGGTGGCCGAGCACCTGGCTCGCTTGGTCGCGGGCTGGGGCCATGGACGGACCGGGCGCCACGGCCTCAACGACGTGGGTGCGGTAGTGGGGGCCACCTGGCCCGACCAGGCCCGCCAGCTGCGGGCACTGATGCCTGACACCTTGTTCCTGGTGCCCGGCTACGGCACCCAGGGAGGCTCGGCCGCGGACGCCTTGGCCGGGGCCCGCCCGATCGGGGTCCCCGGTGTTCTGATCAACTCGTCCCGCCAGATCATCGGGGCGTGGCAACGCGACGACGCCGAGGACTGGGCCGGCTCGGCCCGCCGGGCGCTGGAGGCCATGAACGCCGATGTGGCCGTGGCCGCGGAGGCCGCTGGTCTGTCGCGCTGAACCGGCGACGCCTTGAACCCCGCCGAGCCCTCGCCGACGGCACCGAAACCCGCTGCCCGGGACCGTTCGCCGGATTTTCGCTCCCGTCTCCGATACTGGAGGGGTGCAGCCCCCACTCATGGTCGACGTCGCCGACCCGTCCGCGGCCGGTGAAGTGGTGGGCTCGAAGGACAGAGCCCAGGGCCAGGCGAGGTCGCCGTGGCGTTGGTGGCTGCTGGTGGCGGCCGTGTTAGCGGCTGGCTTTGTGGCCTTGGCCGTGCTGGTGAGCTTGCGTGGCCGTGGCCTGGCGCTGTCCTCCAACGATCAGAACTTCACGCCCACAACGGAGGTGGGATCGGCATTGGGGGTGGATGTCCGTTTTCAGGCCTGGCTGGAGGCCAGCCCGCTGGGGGGCCGTCTGCGGCCCGCCCGCCTGGTGGCGGCCTTGGGTGGACCGGTTGCCATGGCGGTGGTCATGGTCGTGCTGGTGGCGGGGTCGTGGCGGGCGGGGGACCGTCGCCGGGCCAAGTTCGCCGGGTTGGCCCCGCTGCTGGCGGTGCTGTGCGGGGTGGCGGCCAAGCCCTTGGTCGGTCGTCAGGTCGGCTTCTCCTTCGGCCTACCTTCCGGCCATGTCACCGCGGCGGCAGCCCTGGCGGCCACCGTGGTGATCGCCTCGTTCGATCTGGTTGCCCCCCGCGCCGATCGACGCCCGCTGCGGATCCGTTGGCCGGGGCGAGCAGGGCCGCTCGGCGCCGGCCCAGTCACCGGTCCTCCCGGCTCAATCGGGCTCACCGGCTCACCCGGGCTCACCGGCCTCACCGGCGCCGCGGTCCTGGGCGCCGGCGTGCTGGCCCCGGTGGCCGTCGCGGTGGCGGGGGTG
>JANPEN010000337.1:0-2006 GCA_031422955.1 Acidimicrobiia bacterium | reverse complement strand
CCGGCTGATAGCAAGTACCGGACCGACTCGGGTCTGTTGACCAAGGGCATCACCCGCATCGCTACGGTTGTCCGCCGGCTGCGGCGGATGCTCGCTGACCTCGCTCACCTCCTCGATGCGGTGATCCAGCTGATCCGTCAGACCCGGGTGCGTCTGGCCGGTGAGATCCCCGCGAGCAAGACCCGCCGGGTGTCCCTGCACGACAGCGACGCCCGACCGATCCGCAAGGCCAGCCTCGCGACCCACTCGCCCAGCCGAAAGATGTCGCAAGACCCTGACCTGGTTTTTCGCCCACGGCTGCATCAGGTCTGGGGCGATGGCGCGCCAAAACTGCACCAGGGTCTCCGAACGCAGCGCCGAACGTCTCCTTGGACGGTTCGCCGGGGTATCGGCCCCGGTGCTCCACGGCTCGGTGGGCGCGAATCTGCAAAGCTCGTCGACTCCCGCCCGAGTACCGACTGGAACTGAACCATGGATGGCAACGAGCTCATCGCCAGGATCCTGCGCCGCGAGGGCGTGCAGTGGTTGGCGTGCTTCCCAAACAACCCGCTCATCGAGGCGGCGGCCAAGGTCGGTATTCGACCCATCGCCTTTCGCCACGAGCGAGGCGCGGTCATGGCTGCCGACGGGTTCAGCCGGGTGAGTGACCGGCAGCGCTTCGGGGTGGTGGCGGTGCAGTCCCAAGCCGGTGCCGAGAACGCCCTGGGTGGGCTGGCCCAGGCCTACGCCGACAACATCCCCGTCCTGGTGCTACCGGGCGGGGTGGGTTCCAACGAGATCGGGGTGCGCCCCAACTACTCGGCGGTGCGCAATTACCAGGGCGTGGTCCGATCCGTCGAGGCCGTGCACCGGCCCGAGGACATCGTGGCCATCATGCGGCGGGCCTTCGCCGCCCTGCGCAACGGCCCGGCCGGGCCAGTGGTGGTCGAACTCACTGCCGACATCTGCCGCCAACCGGTCCCCGAGGGCGCCGAGGACAGCTATCGCCCACCACCCCAAGCCCGCCAGGTGCCCAACCCGCAGGATGTCGCCGCCGCCGCGGCGGCGTTGCTGGGTGGGCAACGCCCGCTGCTGTGGGCCGGTGGGGGAGTACTCGCCGCCGGTGCCAGCGCCGAGCTGCGAGAGCTGGCCGAGCTGTGCGCTGCCCCGGTGTTTTGCACTATGCCAGGAAAGTCCGCCTTCGACGAGGCGCACCCGTTGTCGCTGGGGGCGGGCGGTATGACCACCACAGGACCGGCCGCGCAGTGGTTGCGCAGCTGCGATGTGGTCGCCGCCTTCGGATCGAGCCTGACCCGCACGCCCTACGGCCAACGGGTCCCGGGCGGCGCGGTGCTGATTCACAACACCGACAACCCGGCTGAGATCGGCAAGGACGAGAACGTGGACATCGCCCTACCGGGGGATGCGAAGCTGGCGTTGCAGGCGGTGATCGCGGAGGTTCGCCTGCGTCTTGGCGGCGAGGTTCGGGATGCCACCGCCATCGACGGGGCTGTGGCCACCGCTCACGCCGAATGGAACAAGATCTGGGCGCCGGCGCGGCACGCCGACGACGAGCCGCTCGGCTACTACCGGGTCATCCACGAGCTCAACGAACTGCTCGACCACGACCGCAGCATCGTCACCCACGACGCCGGCGCACCGCGAGATTGCATGGTGCCGTTCTACCGGGCCAGCACTCCCCATTCCTACGTCGGTTGGGGAAAGACCACCCATCTCGGCTTCGGTATCCCCCTCATGATCGGGGCCAAACTGGCCTATCCCGATCGGTTCTGTCTGAATCTGATGGGCGACGGCGCCTTCGGTATGTCGGGCACCGACATCGAAACCGCTTCCCGCAGCGGGGTGGCCATCACCACCATCGTGTTGAACAACGGGGCCATGGCCACCTACCCGATCGGCTCGGCCATGGACCCCGTCACCGCTCGCACCCAGTACGGGGTGACCACCATGACCGGTGATTACGCCAAGATCGCGGAGGGCATGGGCGCGGTCGGCATCACCGTGCG
>JANPEN010000336.1:0-33162 GCA_031422955.1 Acidimicrobiia bacterium | reverse complement strand
CAAGGGCGACCCCGACGACGTGACCGGCCGCATCAACCAGATCAAGGCCGAGATCGAGAACACGGACTCCGACTACGACCGCGAGAAGCTCCAGGAACGTCTGGCCAAGCTCTCCGGCGGCGTGGCCGTGCTGAAGGTCGGTGCCGCCACCGAGGTGGAACTCAAGGAGAAGAAGCACCGCATCGAAGACGCGGTGTCCACCACCAAGGCGGCCATCGAGGAAGGCGTCGTCCCCGGTGGCGGCGTCACCCTGCTGCGGGCCCAGAAGGCCGTGCTCGAAGTGGCGGCCAAGCTCTCCGCCGACGAGGCGACCGGGGCTCGGATCGTGGCCCGCTCCCTGGAGGAGCCGCTCAAGCAGATCGCCATCAACGCCGGTGAAGAAGGCGGTGTGGTCGTCGAGAAGGTCAAGAACCTCGAAGGCAGCTTCGGCTACAACGCCGCTACCGGGGTGTACGAAGATCTGCGGGCCAAGGGCATCATCGATGCCGCCAAGGTGACCCGCTCGGCCCTGCAGAACGCGGCGTCCATCGCCGCGCTGTTCCTCACCACAGAAGCCGTGGTGACCGACGCACCGGAGAAGGCCCACGCCGGTGGTGGCGGCATGCCGGGCGGTATGGACGACTTCTGAGCCACCCGTGGTTCAGTGTCTGACGTTGATGTGACTGGGGGCGCCCCTTTGCGGGGGCGCCTCTGGCGTGCCGGGCCGATCTCGCCCCGGGCGGGCTGGGCAGGCGTGGCGTCTTGGTCGAGTCGGGCCGGCCCGGCAACACTCTGTTCATGAGCGCGGTACATCGCCGACCTGGCCGCGTCCTTGGTCTGTGACAGGATTTTGGTTGCCATGACCGACTCGATCATCCCCGAAAGTGCCGCCCGAGGCACCCCGGCGGGACCTGCGCTTGATCCTGTCGCGTTGGCCTTCGAGCATGTTTCCATGGTCTTTCCCGACGGCACCCACGCGCTGCAGGACGTTTCGTTCCAGGTTCGCAGGGGCGAGTTCGTGACCATCGTGGGGCCCTCCGGTTGCGGTAAATCGACCGTGTTGCGCATTGCTTCAGGCCTGCTGCGGGGGGCTACCGGTACCTTTCAGCTGGCCGACGACAACATCGGTTACGTGTTCCAAGACGCCACCCTGCTGCCGTGGCGAACGGTCGAAAAGAACGTGGAGCTGTTCGCCGAGTTGCACGGGGTGAGCAAACACGAGCGCCGCCAACGCTCCCGGGCGGCCATCGAGCTGGTCGGACTGAGCGGGTTCGAAGGCAGCTACCCCCGCCGGTTGTCCGGGGGCATGCGCATGCGGGCCTCCCTGGCCCGGTCCCTGACCTTGGATCCCAAGCTGTTCTTTTTCGATGAGCCCTTCGGGGCGCTCGATGAGATCACCCGCGAGAACCTCAACGAGGAGCTGCTGGCACTGTTCGTGCACCAGAACTTCTCCGCCCTGTTCATAACCCACTCCATTGCCGAGGCGGTGTACCTGTCCAGCCGAGTGCTGGTAATGTCCTCGCGCCCGGGGCGGTTGGTGGCCGAGTTCGCGGTGCCCTTTCCCTACCCCCGCACCGAGGATCTGCGCTACCACCCCGCCTTCGCCGAGTTGTCGGGCCAGGTCTCCCAGGCCCTGCGCGAGGCTCACTGATGACCGTCGTCATCGAGGACGATGCCGCGGTGGGGGCCGCCGTCGCGTTGGGCCCCGAGCGAAGGAATCCGTCCGCCCGGCTGTCTTCCTGGCGGGAGCGGCTCGGTCCCGTTGTCGTGTTCGGGCTGTTCATCGGCCTGTGGTACCTGGTGTCGGCCTGGGCGCTGGAAGCAGTGTTCAATAAGCCCGCCTTCCTGGTGCCCCCTCCCCATGAGGTCATCACCGAGAGCTTCTTGAGCAGCGCCAAGATCCGCAACGAGATGCTGCGTGCACTGTGGTTGTCCACTCAGGTGGCCTTCTTGGGCTTGGCCATTGCCATGGTCCTGGGCATGACGGTGGCCGTGCTCATGAGCAGAGCACGCTGGATCGAACGCTCGTTGTTCCCCTACGCGGTGGCCTTGCAGGCGGTGCCCATTCTGGCCTTCGTGCCCCTGATCGGGAGCCTCTTGGGGTTCAGCTTCACCGCGAGAGTGTTGGTCTGCGTGATCATCTCGCTGTTTCCCATCATCGCCAACACGTTGTTTGGGCTGCTATCGGCCGAATCCGGCCAGCACGACTTGTTCAGCTTGCACGGGGCCGGGCGCCTGAAGCGCCTGACCAAGCTGCAGCTGCCCGCCGCGCTACCCTCCATCTTCACCGGGTTCCGCATCTCTGCCGGGCTGTCGGTGATCGGCGCGGTGGTGGGAGATTTCTTCTTCCGCCAAGGCGAAGCGGGCATCGGTCGGTTGATCGACGTCTACCGGTCCCGTGACGACAACCCCCAAATGTTCGGCGCGGTCATCCTGGCCGCGGTTCTCGGCATTGTCGTGTTCTGGATCTTTGGCTTTATCAGTCGCTTGGCCGTCGGCCGATGGCACGAGGCCACCGGACAATCCTGAAACCGGCGTCGGCCGATACTGCGCCGTGGCCTGGTGTCCGGTTCTCTTCCGAACTCTTAGCAAGAAAGCAAGGAGCAAACATGATGAAGCACCGTAAACGCAGGCTGACTGGCCTTTCGATCACGGGAGCCCTCCTCCTGGCCGCCTGCGGCGGCGACGATACCTCGACCGGTTCCCCGGCGACCGGCGCCGAAACCGATTCCAGCACGGTCGCCTCGACCGAGGGCAGCGGTACCAGCGGTAGCGGTGCGGCGGTTTCGCTCAAAGGGGTCTGCCCCGACACCTTGGTGATCCAGACCGACTGGAACCCCGAGGCCGAGCACGGTGGCATCTACGAGATGATCGGCGACGGTTACACCGTGGACGCCGACAAGAAGATCGTCACCGGCCCGTTGGTGGCTGGTGGTAAGGACACCGGCATCAAGCTGGAAATCCGTACCGGTGGCCCTGCCATTGGTTTCCAGGCACCTTCTTCGCAGATGTATCAGGACAAGACGATCCACTTCGGCTACGTCTACACCGACGAGGCCATTCAGAACTACGTCGACAAGCCCACCATCTCGGTGTTCGCTGGTCTGGACATCAATCCCCAGATCGTTATGTGGGACCCCGCCACCTATCCCGAGGTGAAGAAGATCGCGGATCTCAAGGCGAAGAAGACCACAGTCCGCTACTTCGATGGTGCTGCCTACATGGAGTATTTCGCCCAGACCGGCCTGCTCGACAAGGCCCAGCTCGACGGTTCCTACGACGGCACCCCCGCGGTGTTCGTGGCCCAGCAGGGCAAGATCGCCCAGCAGGGCTTCGCTTCCGCCGAGCCCTACATCTACAAGAACGAGGTCAAGAACTGGGGCAAGGACGTGGCCTTCCAGCTCGTCCATGACGCCGGTTGGCAGCCGTACTCGGGCCCCTTGGCCATCCGCAGCGCCGACATGGCCACGCTGAAGCCCTGCCTGGAGCTGTTCGTGCCCATCGCCCAGCAGGCCCAGGTGGACTTCATCAAGAACCCCGCAGAGACCAACAAGGTCATCGTGGAGCTGGTCGGCAAGTACAACACCGGCTGGATCTACAGCCAGGGCGTGGCCGATTTCTCCGTGGCCCAGATGCTGAAACTGGGTCTGGTCGGCAACGGCACCAACCAGACCTTGGGCGACCACGACGAGGCCAGGGTGACCGAGCTGATCAAGAAGGCGGTGCCTGTGTACAAGGCCACCGGCAAGAAGGTCAAAGAAGACGTGAAGGCCAGCGACATCGTCACCAACGAGTTCATCGACACCACCATCAAGCTCTGACCAAGCTCTGAGCTTCAACGCTGATTTGGTTGCCTGGCCCGGCCTCCGCGACGGTTCCTCGTCGGGGGGTCGGGCCAGATCCGCGTCCCGGTGTCAGCTTGGCGCGCGGGGCAGCCCAGAATGACCGCCATGGTTGAGCTCGGCGTTGATCCCGATGTGATCGTGGTCGGGGCGGGCCACAACGGGCTGGTCTGTGGCGCCTACCTGGTCCGGGCCGGTCTGAACGTGCTGCTGGTCGAGGCCCGTTCGTCGGTGGGGGGCTGCGCCTCGACGGTGGAGGCGGTGGGGGGGCGGGTCAACATCTGCAACTGCGACCATCTGGCCGTGCGTACCTTGCCCCTGATCGAGGAGCTGGACTTGGCCCACCACGGCCTGCGCTACCTCGACCTGGACCTGACCATGGTGGCCCAGTCCTACCCGGCGCAGCTCCCCGGAGCCGCCGAGCGGCCCTTCTTGCAGTTCCACGACGTGGAGCGGACCTTGGCCTCGTTGCGGGTAAGCCTGCCCGACCAGGTCGAGGGCTACCGACGCTTCGTGCGCGCCGCCTTGCCGGTAGCCCGCCTGGTCGCCGACCTGGCCGCCCAGCCGCCCGGCCTGCGTGGCGCCCTGGCCACGCTGACCGGGAGGCGAAGGGCCGGCCCGGCCACGTCGAGCGGGCGGGCAGGCGCCGGCCTCGCCACGTTGTTGCGTTGGTCCCGGCTCTCCGCGGCCCAGGTGCTGCGTCAGTTCTTTACCAGCGAGACCATCCTGGGGGCGGCCGTTGCTGGTGGCCCGGCCGTGTGGGGGGTGTCGCCCCACACCCCCGGCACTGGGTTGGGGGCATTGCGCCTGGTCCTGCCCCATGCGGTGCAACCAGGCCGACCCCTCGGCGGCAGCGGGGCCCTGACCGACGCCCTGCGGGCCAGCTTCGAAGCGGCCGGGGGCACGGTGGCCACCGACACCAGAGTGGTCCGCCTGCTGGTGGAGGGCCACCGGGTGGTTGGGGTACGCACCACCACCGGGCAGGCTTGGCGAGCCAAGGCCGTGGTAGTGGCCTGCGACCCCCGTGCCGCCATCTTGGAATGGCTCCAGCAGCCGCCCAGCGGGGTCGGATCGTTCGTGGAACAGTGGCGGGCGCGTCCCGACCCCTTGGGCTATGAGTCCAAGCTCGACGCCACCATCACCGAGCTGCCTCGCTATCGCCAGCTCGATGAACGTCTGCTGGCTGCGGTGGGGGTCAGCGCCACCGAGGCGGTAGGGGCCACCAACTTCATCACCCCCAGCCTGGATGCGATCGCCAGCGCCCACCGGGCCCTGCAGCGTCACCAGATGGTCGAGCACCCGATCCTGCTGGCCAACATCGCCTCGGTGGGTGATCCCAGCATGCTCAGCCCAAGCGGCGCCCATGTGCTCAGCCTCGAAGTGCTTTTCACCCCCTACGGGCTGGCTGGGGGCTGGCCCGGCTCACCCGAACCGCGTCGCTGGCTGGAGCTCTACGCCGCCCAGACGCAGTGCGGGGGTGACTTCCTCGCCGGTGTGCAACAGTGGCGCGCTATGACCCCTGACCGCTACGAGGCCGAGTTCTTCATGCCGAAGGGCTACGCCCAATCCTTCGCGGGGGGTCCCCTGGCCGCCCTGGTTGGGCGAGACCCCGAGCTAACCCGCTACCGCACCCCCATCGAGGGGTTGTTCCTGACCGGTGCGGCCACTTTCCCGGGGGCTGGGGTGTGGGGAGCATCGGGCCGCAACGCGGCCGGCGTGGTGGTCGACAGCCTGGGTGCCACCGGCCGTGCAGTTCGTCGATGAGCGGACCCCTGGACGGACTGATCGGTACCTGGGTGGGAGCCGGTCGAGGCTTTTATCCGACCATCGAGGGCTTCGCTTACACCGAGGAAGTCACCTTCGCCGCCGTGGTCGGCAAGCCGTTCCTGGCCTACAACCAGCGCACCCGCCACGCCACCGAAGATCGCCCCCTGCACGCCGAGGCCGGCTACTGGCGTTGGGTCGACGGCGACCGCAGGCTGGAGGTGGTGCTGGCCCATCCCACCGGGGTGGCGGAGATCCTGGAGGGCGAGCTGGTCCGGCGAGAAGATGGCCTGGACTTGGTGCTGGACAGCGCCAGCATCGCCCTCACCGGGACAGCCAAGGAGGTACGGGCCACCCGGCGCCATTTCGAGCTGCGCGGCGACACCCTGCGTTACACGGTGGCGATGGCTGCGGTGGGCCTGGAGCTGGTCGAGCACCTCGAAGCAGAGCTGGTGCGCCGCTCCTGAGGCGGCGACTCGGGCCGGGGCGTCGCTAGCCTGTGGGGCATGGCCGCACGGCGTCGGGTCGACAAGGTCCTGGTCCACGCCTATGACGACGGTCAGTTGGTCCACCGACCCGACGAGCTCATCGTCGAGGAGCCCCTCGCCATCCAGCTCGACGGGCAGCTGGTGGCCACCACCATGCGCACCCCCGGCCATGACTTCGAGTTGGCCATCGGTTTCTGTCACACCGAGGGTCTGTTGGGTGGGGCCTCGGTCCTGAGCTGCCGCTACTGCGGTGACGGGCCCCTCGTCCCCGCCGACACCCCCCGGGCAAGTCGGGCGGCGGACACCGAGTTCAACGTGGTGAGCGTCTCCACCGGTGGCCAGGCCCCCGTGGCGCAACCGCGTTTGGGTCTGACCACCTCCGCCTGCGGGCTGTGCGGGACGGCGTCGCTCCTGGACCTGCGCGAACGGCTGGAGCCGTTGGTGGCCCGGCCGGTGCCGGAGCACCAGGAGCTGGCCGGCTGGGGTGAGGTAGCCGAGCGGGTACGGGCCTACCAGCCTCTTTTCGCTCGCACGGGCGCGGTCCACGCCGCCGCCGCCTTCGACGCCACGGGGGCCATGGTGGTGGTACGAGAAGACATCGGGCGCCACAACGCGGTCGACAAGGTGGTGGGCCAGCTGTTGCTGGCGGATCGGTTGCCGGCCGCGGAGCTGGGCCTGTTCGTTTCCAGCCGGGCCAGCTTCGAGATGGTGCAGAAGGCCTGGGCAGGTGGGTTCCGCCTGCTGATCGCGGTGAGTGCCCCCTCCTCGCTGGCGGTGGAGACAGCCCGCATGGCCAACATCACCCTGGCCGGCTTCGTGCGAGGACAACGTCTCACGGTGTATGCCCAGGCGGGGATGGGGGAGGCTCAGCAGTCGCCGGTAGGCTCCAATTCATGACAGAACCGCTCGAGGTGTCGGTCGGGCTGACCGTGGTCCATCTGTTCGGCCGGCTCACGCCTGGCTTCGACCGCGCCGCGCTGAGCAACGCCGGCGAGAAGTTCGTGGCCGACGGCGGCATGCTCATCCCCGTGGCCGTGCTCGGCCACAAGGCCGATCTGTGCTTGATGGGCCTGCACGCCGATGCGGTGGTGCTGCGCCGTCTCCAGTCCGAGAGCCGCCTGGCTGGTTTGGACGTGGTGGACAGCTACGTGTCGGTGACGGAGATCTCCGAGTACGCCGACGCCGCCGGCGTACCCGAAGCCATGAAGCAGATGCGGCTCTACCCCAAGCGTTTACCCCCGCCGGGTAAGCGGGCCTGGTGTTTCTATCCCATGTCCAAGCGCCGCGACCCAGGGGTCAACTGGTTCCGCCAGGGTTTCGACACCCGACGCGAGATGATGGCCGAACACGGCACCTCGGGCCGGGCTTTCGGCGAACGTATCTCCCAGCTCATCACCGCCTCGACTGGGCTGGATGACTACGAGTGGGGGGTGACGTTGTTCGCCAACCACCCCGACGATCTCAAGGCCGTGGTCTACACCATGCGGTATGACCAGGCTTCGGCCGAGTACGGCATCTTCGGCCGGTTTATCACCGGCGTCAGCGGCACGCTCGACGAGGTGCTCGAGCTGCTCGGCGTCTGACCAGCCGGGCCCGTACCGACTGGCAGGTATCGTCTGGCAGGTATGGTCCCATGCTTCTTGTCGGCAGAGCCGCGAGCGCTAACGCTCTGATGACTCCTAAACTCCCGCCGACGAACGGGCGATCGGTCTGGTGCAGTGCCGACCGCGCTCGGTTGTTCAGGGGTAGAGGAGAGACATGGTCATGACGAGACGTTTTATCCATCTCGGCGCAGTAGCGATGAGCCTGGCACTGGTCGGGGCCGCCTGTGGTGGCGATGATGCAGGCACGGGCGGGGCCGCGGTAACTACCGCAGCCGGGAGCGGAACCACTGCGGCTGCGGGTGCTACGGGTGAAAAGGCCGGCGCGCTGCAAGGCATGAAGGGCACCCTGCCGTTGGTCGAGCTGACCGCCGATTTCAAGAAGAAGCTGAACGACGCGTGGGTCAAGGCCGGCAACCCGGCATTGAAGGACTACAACTACGCGGCTGAGAGCTACGACGCTGTCATGATTATCGCCCTGGCCGCCGAAAAGGCCAAGACCGACGGCATCGACTACGCCAAGGAAATCAACGGCATCACTCGTACTGGTGAGAAGTGCAAGGACTTCGTGGCCTGTAAGGCCATCATCACCAAGGGCGGGGACCCCGACTACGACGGCATCTCCGGCGAGTTGGAGTTCAGCGGCAACGGTGAGCCGATCAAGGCCAGCTACGGCGTGCAGGTGTTCGGGGCTGACAACCGCATTGATGACACCAAGACCACCTTCAAGCTGGCTGCCGCCCCCAAAGCTGCCGACGTGGCCCAGGTCCCCGTCGAAGGCGCCCGGGTCGGGGACGGGGTGTTGAAGCTGGGCACCATCCTGCCCCAGACCGGCAGCCTGGCCTTTCTCGGCCCACCCGAGTTTGCCGCCTTCGATCTGGCCATCGCCGACATCAACGCGGCCGGCGGGGTGCTGGGTAAGCCCGTCGTGGGCGTTAAGGGCGACAGTGGTGACGCCACCACCGACACCGTCAACCAGACCACTGACCGACTCCTGGCCGAAAAAGTGGACGCCATCGTCGGCGCGGCATCCTCGGGTGTGTCGCTGAAGGTGATCGACAAGATCACCGGCGCCGGCGTGGTCCATTTCTCCCCGGCCAACACCTCCAAGCGTCTGTCCAGTTATGCCGACAAGGGGCTGTACTTCCGCACCGCACCTTCGGACATTCTCCAGGGTCAGGTCCTGGGCGAGCTGGTCGCGGGTGACGGGCACAAGAACGTGGCCATCATCAACCGCAACGACGCCTACGGCACTGGTCTCACCGAGGACCTCACCAAGGCGCTGACCGCGGCCGGGGCCAAGGTGGTTATCACCAAGACCTACGATGAGAAGGCCGATACCTTCAACGCCGAGGTCAACGAGATCAAGGGCCAGTCGCCCGACGCCATCATCATCATCGGTTTCGAGGAATCCTCCAAGATCCTTTCAACCATGGTCGAAGCCGGCGTGGGTCCCAAGAACGTGCCCGTCTACGGCTGTGACGGCAACATGGGTAACTCCCTGGGCGAGAGCTTCGACAAGGGCGCCTAGCCCGCTCGCGGTCCCACCGAGCCTTTCTGTTCTACGAGGCGGTACGTACCTTTAGGAACGTACCGCCTCGTACGTTTTTATGCCGACCCGCGGGCCCGAGCCAGGGTGCCGAGATAGAGCTCGATCACCTTCGGGTCGCCCAACAGCTCGCGGCCCCCGCCGGTGTAGGCGTTACGGCCCTGGTCCAGCACATAACCCCGGTTGGCCACCTGCAGGCAGCGCCGGGCGTTCTGTTCCACCATGAGAATGGCCACGCCGGTCTGGTTGATGGCCCGACACTGCAGGAACACCTGGTCCTGTAGGGCGGGGGACAACCCGGCGGAGGGTTCGTCGAGCAGCAACACGGTGGGCTCCAGCATCAGGGCTCGGCCCATGGCCACCATCTGGCGCTCGCCCCCGGAGAGGGCGCCGGCCCGGGTGGTGGCCCGCTCGCCCAAACGAGGGAACAATCCGAACACGTACTGCTGTCGCTCCTTGAACCGTCCCGGCTTGAGGAAGCAGCCCATCTCCAAGTTCTCGGTGACGGTGAGACTGGGAAAGACATTGCGGTTCTGGGGCACGAAACCGACCCCCCGCTCCACCAGCTGGTGGGCTCGCCGCCCAGTGATGTCTTCACCGGCCAGGCGCACCGTACCGCTTCGTATGGTGACCAGGCCGAGGATGGCCTTCAACAGGGTGGATTTGCCGGCCCCGTTGGGTCCGATGATGCCCACGAACTCGCCCGCTCGTACCTCCAGGTTGCAGCCGTGCAGGATGTCCACCTCGGCCACGTAGCCCGCCACCAGATCGGTTACCTCGATGACCGCGCCGCCTGACACGGCGGGATCGGTCTCGGCGGGGTCGGTCTCGGGCGGGCTTGAGTCGCTCGGGGTCGTGGTCATGCCGGTTGTCCCAGGTCGAGATCGTGATGGGCGCCGAGGTAGGCATCGACGACGGCCTGGTTGGCGCCGATGCTGTCGGGGGGGCCCTCGGCCAGGATGCGGCCCTCGGCCATGACCACCACCCAGTCGCTGATGTCGTGGACCACGTCCATGTCGTGTTCGACGAAGATCACCGTGCGGCCCTCGCGGCGAAGGTCCTTGACGTGTTCGAGCAGGCTCTGGGTCAGGGCAGGGTTCACCCCGGCCATGGGTTCATCGAGCATAATCAGCTTGGGATCCGCCATCAGGGCCCTGGCCATCTCCAACAGCTTGCGTTGCCCGCCGGACAAGTTGCCGGCGAACTCTTGGGCCATGTGGTCCATCTTGAAACGCTCGAGAAGCTCCAGCGCCCTGGTTTCGATCTGTAGTTCCTGGGTGCGCCACAACGGTTTGATGAGCCCCGCGAAAATGGACTCGCCTCGCTGGTCCAAGGCCCCCAACTTCATGTTCTCCAGCACCGAGAGCCGGGTGAGGGCCTTGGTCAGCTGGAAGGTTCTCACCATGCCGGCCCTGGCCAACCGGTAGGGGCTGGCCTTGCCCACCGGCTTGCCGTCGAATTTCCAGCGCCCCGAATCGGGCTTGTCGAACCCGGTGATGAGGTTGAAGAAGGTGGTCTTGCCGGCTCCGTTGGGCCCAATGAGGGCGGTGATGCAGCCCCGCTGGAACTCCACGTGGTCGACATCGACGGCGACCAGACCACCAAAGCTGCGCCGCAGCCGATCCGCCACCAGCAGCGGGTCGGGTTTGGGGGCGCCGGGCTGGTAGGGAACCCCGGCCAGGGCCGGATTGATGGCAAGATCGCGGGGAGCATCCTCAGCGGACATCGAACGCCTGCTCTCGGCGGTCCCCGAAGATGCCCTGGGGTCGGAAGATCACCAGCACGGCCAGCCCGAGGCCCACGAACATGAAGCGCAACAACCCGAAGTTGTTCTCGTTGACCAACCAGTCCGGCAGCAGGTTGTTGCGAGTGGCCTGGGAGAGCACCACCTCGGTGAAGCCGATGATGAGCCAGAAGATGAGCCCACCCACGATCGGGCCTTTGACCCTTCCCGCTCCGCCCAGGATCAAGATGGTCCACGCGAAAAAGGTGAACGCAGTGGAGTAATCGTTGGGCGCCGCCGCCCTGCCCCCGACGGCGAAGACCATGCCCCCCAGAGCACCGATGATGCCGCCCACGATGAGGCTTTGCATCTTGTAGGCGAACACGTTCTTGCCCAGGCTGCGGGCCGCGTCTTCATCTTCCCTGATGCTCTTGAGGACTCGGCCCCATGGACTGCGCATCATCAGCCAGACCACCACCGAGCACACGATGACCAGCACCCAACCCACTGCGATGAGGAAGCCCTGGTGGCCGTCGAAGGGCTGCTTCCACAGGTTGAAGGTGCGGTCGTCCCACGGGTTGATGCGCTCGACGCCGCTGGTGAAGCCCTGCAGGCCGTCGGCCCCACCGGTGCCGTAGCTCTCGTCCAGCTTGGGGGCGATGAGGGCCTGGCGGATGATCTCCGCCGCCGCGATGGTGACAATGGCCAAATAGTCCGCCCGTAACCGCAGGGTCGGGATCCCGAGCAGCAGGGCCAACACGGTGGCGGTGGGAATAACCGCTAACGCTGCCGCCCACCACGGCCAGGCCTGGGCAAAGGGCCAGGGAGGATCCGAACCGAAGGGCCAGGGGATGCCCTGTCCGGCCAGGATGGCGAAGGTGTAGGCCCCCACCGCGGCGAAGGCGGCCTGCCCGAAGTTCAACAGCCCGGTGTAACCGAAGTGCATGTTGACGCCAATGGCAGCCAGGATGAAAGCGATGGCCTGAATACCGATGGCGGTGAACAAGCTGTTGGAGATGATCAGCGGCCAGTTCATCCGATGCGTTCCCGCTGGCCGAGAATGCCCTGAGGGCGGACCAGCAAGACCAGGATCAACACGATGAGAGCCCCCGTTCGTTTCAGGTCGATGTAGTCGGGAAACAGCCAGGCTGACATCTCTACGGCCAGACCAATGACCAAGCTGCCGACCAGGGCGGCGAAGGCGCTGCCCAGGCCACCCAGGGTGATGGCGGCGAACATGAGCAGCAACAGCCCCGCTCCCCGGTCCCAGGTCACCTTTTGGTCCAAGCCGACGAGCACCCCACCCAAGGCGGCCAGGGAGCCGCCCAACATCCACACCAGGGAGATGACCCGGTTCGTGTTGATGCCGGTGGCCGAGGCCAGATCCGGGTTGTCGCTCACCGCCCGCACCGCCTTGCCGAATCGGGTGCGCAGCAGGAAATAGGCCAGACCCAACAGCACCACCAGGGCCACCCCTATGGTGGCCAGCACGCGGGGCGGGAAGGCGACCGGCCCGAGGTCGATGGGGTCGGTTTGGTTCTGGAACTGGCCGTAGGACTCGGTTCGAGGGCCGAATAGGTACTGGATGAGGTACCGGAAGAACAGGGCCAGGCCGATGGAGGCGATCATCTGGGAGGTAAGCCCGATGCGCCGGCGCCGCAGTGGCGCCCACACCCCCTTGTCGAATAGGTACCCACCGGCAACTCCGGCCACTACCGCCAGGGGAGCGGCGACCAGCAGATGCAGTCCCCACGTGCGATTCGCCGTCCAGGCGATCACCGCACCGAAGGTGACCATCTCCCCGTGGGAGAAGTTGGACAGCCCAGTGGTGCCGTAGATGAGCGAGAGCCCGACCGCGGCGATAGCGATCATCAGACCGAAGAACAGCCCGTCGAAGATCGACTGGGGTAGACGGTCCCACCGTGAGGAGACCTGGCGGGTGTCTTCACCGAGGAAGAAGTTGCCGATCAAACGCTGGCCGGGGTTCACCGTCACCGCCCGGCTGGCGTCGGCGGGGGCCGCTACCACGCCCTCGGGCAAGGAGCTGTCTTTTATGCTCAACACGTAGGCGCCGGGGCCGGGCACTGGGATCTCATAGGCGCCCTCGGCGTCGGTTTCGGCTTCGCCGACGAGGGTGCCATCGGGCGTGGCGAGTGAGATTTGTACGGCAGGAACGGGTTCCCTGGTGGTCTTGGCGTCGACCAGGCGTTCGTTGAAGACTTTGCCCCGGACGCTTTCACCGTCGCCCTGTCGGGCGCCAGCGGGGACTGCGAGCACGAGCAGACACGCCAGGGCCGCCACCCCTGCCAGTGCCGCGGTGGCGGCGCTCGATGCCGTGGCTTCTACGGCTTTCTGGAGTGTCCTCACAACCGGCTTCACCAGCTGCCCGATGCTCCTGCGGGTCACGTCGCTTTGCCTCCAAGGCCTCACGAAAGCCGATGTCGGGCGGTTCGCCCGGGAGTATAGGCCGACGCTGGCGGGCGCGTTGCTGCTCGATAGGCGTCCCGGGCTGGGGATTCGTCGTAGCAGGCGCCGCCGTTGCGGCTGAGGCCGGTGCCAGGTTTTGACGCTGACGCTTCTTTGGTGGCTTTACGGACCGAATCGTTCGATTCGGTGGCTTTACGGACCGAATCGTTGTCGATTCGGTGGGATACGGACCGAATCGTTGTCGATTCGGTGGCTTTACGGACCGAATCGTTGTCGATTCGGTCCGAGACGGCCTGGCCGCTGGAGCGCTGACGACGGGTCCGGCGAGGGAACGGTCAGGTTTGGGGGGTACGGAACGCCTCGGCCTGGCCGGTGGCCAGCCGATTGTCGCTGCCCACGGGGAACTCGGCGAAGGCGCCGGCGGTGGCCAGGCGCTGCTGGTCGAGCCGGTAAGGCCCACCCTGTCCGGCGTAGGTGACGTCCTGTCGGCCGCTGGCCAACATGGCCAGGCAGGCGGCCCCATCGGCGCAACGGTCGCCCTTGGTTCCACCGGTCACACTGGGGGCAGCCTCACGCAAGGCCAGCGGCGCGTCGCTGACGGACTTGGCCGCGGCCAGGGCGGCTACCACCACCGCGTCGTAGGTCGGCGCCGCGAAAGCGGCGTTGGTGGCGGCCGGATCGGCCTTGACGAGTCGCTGGGCAAAACCGTTGCCCCGCGACTCGACCTCGCTACCCAGGCCGATGGCCCGCAGGCCGTTGAGGATGCCGGGCTGGGTGAACCGTCGGAACAGGGCGTTGTCCAGCCGATCGCTGACCACGTAGAGGGGGAAGTTGGCGGGCAGCACGCCGCGGGCGATGAAACCGCTGAGGAAATCGGCCACCTCGGCGTAGCCGACAAGAACCACCTGGGCCGGGCCGGCGGCGAGGGCGTTGGCCACGTCGGCGGTGTAGACCTCGGCCTCGGGGTTGTAGCGCTGCACGGTGGCGGTGACTCCCTTGGCCTTCAGCGCGGTGGCAGCGGCCGCGGAGACCCGCTGGCCGAAGGGATCGTCGCGGGCCACGATGAGGGCGCTAGGTAGACCCTTGGCGGCCAATCGTTCGCCCACCGCCTGGCCCAACAGCTCCAGGCTGGGGGCCAGTTGCAGGTAGGGAACCTCGCTCGGTGCCTCCGCGGGCGGGTTAGCTGCGGACATCAGCACCGCCCCCGAACGGGCCACCTTGTCCAACACCAGTGACGTGACCCCCGATGAGGGCGGGGCGATGATCACGTCCACCTTGGCCGCGGCCAGGCGGTCCAAGGAGGCGGAGGCGGTATCGGTGGTGGCGTCACCGGCGTCGGCGAAGGTCACCTCCACGGGTTGACCGAGGACCCCGCCCGCCTCGTTGAGATCAGCCAGAGCCAACTCGCCGGCGGCCCGCATGGCCGGTCCCAGACTGGCTTGGCCGCCCGTTTGGGGGTAGAGGACCCCAATGCGCAACACCCCATCGGCGGTGGGCGCGTCGGGATCGATGCTGGTGGTGGGGGGCTGGGTCACCGCTACCGTGTTGGCCGGATCGGCTCCTTCATCGCTGGAACAGGCGGTGGCGAACAGAGCCATGGCCAGGACCGCCACCGGGAAGGGCCGGAGGCGACCCGACAGACAAGACATGATGAGAAAGTCTAGGAACGGCAAAGTCTGGGAACGGCTGGGGCCGATAGTGTCAGCACCTCGTGGCCACCCTCGATGCCCTTCGCCGAACCCTTAGCGCCGAGCAGGCGGTGGTCGTCGCCTTTTCTGGAGGGGTCGACTCGGGGCTGCTAGCTCGCGTCGCCCATGACACCTTGGGTCCCCAGCGCTGCACGGTCGTCACTGCCGTGTCTCCCTCGTTAGCGGGCGAGGAACGCGAGATCTGCGCGGCGCTGGCCGCCGAATGGGGTCTGCGTTGGGTCGAGGTCGACACCGATGAGATGGAGCGCGCCGCCTACCGCGACAACGACGGCCAGCGCTGCTACCACTGCAAGAGCGCGCTGATGGACGCGGTGGCCCCGTTGGCCGCCGCCCAGGGAGCGACCGTCTTGTTGGGCGTCAACGTCGACGACCTTGGTGACCACCGACCCGGGCAGCGGGCGGCGGCGGAGCGCGGGGCGCGATTCCCCCTGGTGGAGGCGAACTTCACCAAGGCCGACGTACGCCTTGCGGCCCGCCAGCTGGGGTTGTCCATCTGGGATAAACCGGCGGCCGCCTGCCTGGCCTCCCGCCTGCCCTACGGCACCGCGGTGTCGGTGTCGCTGCTGAGCCAACTGGACCGGGTAGAGGCCGCCCTGCACCGCTTGGGTTTCGGCTCCTTGCGGGTGCGTCACTACGGGGACACCGCCCGCATCGAGGTCCCCCTGGCGGACCTTTCCCGCCTGCTCGAGGTTCGGGCCCAGGTGGTCGCCGCCACCAAGGCTGGGGGCTATCGCTACGTGACGGTGGATCTGGAAGGCCTGCGCTCGGGCAACCTCAACCAGGCCCTGGGCGGCGAGGCAGGCTCGCACCCAACGGGCGCCGCCACATGAGCGACCCGGCCGACCCGGCATCGGGGGAGCCGGCGCGGTTGCTGGCGGACTACGGCGCGGCGCTGGCGGAGGCGGTGGCCGACGTGCTCGGTGGTTGGGTGCTTCGCAGCGTCGAAGGCCGCTGGCAGGACTTTCACGGTTCCGCGGCGGCCGAGCCGAGCCTGCATGCGGCGGCGGAGGGGGCGGGGGCCGCTGCCGTGGCTGAGGTGTTGCCGGTGCTCCGCCGGCTGTTGCAGGCCGACGTGGACCAGCAATGGACCGGGCCGCTGGCGTTGCTGCGAGGGGCAGTGCGTTACCCCACCGAGGTGCTGCGCGGTGCCGGTGTCCCCCCGGTGGTGCGCGACGACTTCGCCCAGCGCAACTTTCCCGACGACGACTACGACCTGACCCCGGCCAGCTTCGCGGACATCGATCCCGCCCTGCACGAACCGGGCCTGCTGTGGGGCGCGGCCAAGGCCCACGCCGCCCTCCGCCGACACCGAGCCTCGTCATGACCGAACCAGAGCCGGAACCGGGCTCGTCCTGGCCGCCGGTGCCCGCCGGTGGCCGGCTGGTGGCCCTGGTCCCGGATCTGATGGACCGCTCGCGGATCAGCGCGGGTTTGGCCACGGTGGACTTTCTGGCCGGCCCGGTGGCGCTGGCCGACTTGGGTCCACTCGATGTGGTCCTGGTCGACCTGGGCCGAGCCGGGGTGCTGCAGGCGTTGGCCGGTTGCGCCGCCCAGGTCGTCGGTTTCGTGTCCCACGTGGACGAGGACCTGGCCCAGCGGGCCCGCTCGGCCGGGGTCGCGGAGGTCCTGGCCCGTTCGGTGTTCTTCCGTCGGCTCGGGCGCTGAGCATCCCTCGCCTGTCGGCGGGCTGGTAGCGGCCCGGCGTGGATCTGGAGCTGGTACCCCAGCTTCCTTCGAGAGAGCCGGGCCGCAGGCGGTAACGTGCCCGGCCATGGCTGACCGTCTCATCGTGATCGGCGGTGACGCGGCCGGCATGTCAGCGGCAGCCGTTGCCCGCCGTCGTCGCCCCGACCTCGAGATCGTGGCCCTGGAAAAAGGCAGCTACACCTCCTATTCGGCCTGTGGCATCCCCTACGTCGTCGGCGGTGAGGTGGCGGCGCTGGAAGACCTGGTCTCCCGCACCCCCCAGCAGTTCCGCACCGAGCATCGCATCGATGTGCGCATGGGTCACGAGGTGCTTGGCATCGACCTCGAGGCCCGCCGGCTCACCGTGCGCGACCACGGCCACAACCGGGAACTGACCCTCGGTTTCGATCTGCTGCACATCGCCACCGGAGCCCGGCCCATCCGCCCGGCCCTGCCCGGCATCGATGCCGAGTTCGTGCACGGGGTGCAGACCCTGAACGACGCCGCCAATCTGCTGGCCCACGCCAAAGCGGCCAAGTGCTCGCGCGTGGTCGTCGTGGGTGGCGGCTACATCGGCCTGGAGATGGCCGAGGCCTTTCTGCGGTGGGGGGCAGAGGTCACCGTGATCGACGGCAGCGAGCAGGTCATGGGCACCCTCGATGCGGATATGGCCGCCAGAGTGGCGGAGGCCATGGGCCGTCACGGCATCGATGTGCGGACCGGGGTAACCGTGGAGGGCTTCGAGGAGGGCCGGGTCCTCACCAAGGACGGTCCCGTGCCTGCCGATCTGGTGGTGTTGGGCATCGGGGTCGCCCCCAACTCAGCCCTGGCCGGGCGCGCCGGTGTGCAGCTCGGCGCCCGGGACGCCATCAGCGTGGACCGAACCCAAGCCACCAGCGCCCCGGGGGTGTGGGCGGCGGGGGATTGCGCCGAGGTCTTCCACCGGGTCAGTGAGGAATGGGTGCACATCGCCCTGGGCACCATTGCCAACAAGACCGGTCGGGTGGCGGGGATCAACATGGCCGGCGGTTACGCCTCCTTCTCCGGCGTGGTCGGCACCGCGGTGACCCGCATCTGTTCCTCGGAGGTGGCCCGTACCGGCCTCAACCTAGGGGAGGCGGCCCAGGCCGGGTTCCGGGTGGTTTCCGCCGTCATCGAGGCGACCACCCACGCCGGCTATCTGGCCACCGCCCGGCCCATGGCGGTCAAGATGGTGGCCGAAGTGGGCACCGGCCGGTTGCTGGGCTGCCAGATCGTGGGTGGAGAGGGGGCCGGCAAGCGCATCGATGTGGTGGCCGCGGCCATCACCGCTCGTATGACCGCGGCGGACCTGGTCGAGTTGGATCTGTCCTACGCTCCGCCGGTCTCCTCGGTTTGGGACCCGGTGCAGGTCGCCGCCCGCCAGCTGCTGAGCGACATGTGACCCGGCCGGCGGTGAATTCCGAGCTCAGGCCGCTCTGTTCACACTGCGGAAACATTTGGGAAACTCGACGTTCACAGCGCTGCCGAAGAGTGTCGGGACCCTGACCCGGAGCTGAATCAGCTGCGGGTGCCGCCGACAAGTCGAAGGAGCGCGACACGATGGAAATCGACGCCGGAGCCACCGCTTGGGTGCTGATGTCCAGCGCCTTGGTGCTGTTCATGACCCCCGGGTTGGCCTTCTTCTACGGAGGCATGGTCCGATCTCGTCACGTGCTCGGCATGCTCATGCAGAACTTCTTCTCCATGGGCATCGTGTCGGTGCTGTGGGCGGTGGTCGGGTTCAGCCTGGCGTTCGGTGATGGGGGTCGTTTCATCGGCAACTTTGAGTTCGCCGGGCTACGGGGGCTGGCCGACGCCACCACCCAGCTTCCCGGCTACACCGGCGATTTCGCCCTGGTCGTGCCGGTGATGGCCTTCGCCGCCTACCAGATGATGTTCGCGGTGATCACCCCTGCCCTCATCACCGGGGCCACCGCGGACCGTCTCAAGTTCTCCGGCTACGCGGTGTTCCTCAGCGCTTGGCTGATCCTGGTCTACACACCCGTGGCCCACTGGGTCTTCAGCCCCACCGGCTGGCTGTTCACCTGGGGTGCACTGGACTTCGCGGGGGGCACCGTGGTGCATGTCAACGCCGGGATCGCCGCCCTGATGTGCGTGTTGGTGGTGGGCAAGCGCAAGGGCTGGCCCAACACCCCCATGCCCCCCCACAACCTGCCTTTCACCCTGTTGGGCACCGGCATCTTGTGGTTCGGTTGGTTCGGTTTCAACGCCGGCTCCGCCCTGGCCGCCAACGGCGTCGCCGCCCAGGCGTTTATGAACACCCACCTAGCGGCGGCTTCGGGGATGCTGGGCTGGTTGGTGGTCGAGCGGATCAAGGGCGGTCACGCCACCACCTTGGGGGCGGCCTCGGGGGCGGTGACCGGTCTGGTCGCCATCACCCCCTGCGCTGGCTTCGTGGGCGGCATGTCTCCGGTGATCATCGGGCTGGTGGCCGGTGGGCTGTGCTTCTCGGCCATCCAGCTGAAGTTCCGCTTCGGCTACGACGACAGCCTCGACGTGGTCGGCGTGCACTTGGTCGGTGGCATCGTGGGCTCGCTGGTGTTGGGCCTGTTCGCCGATTCGAGCGTGAACTCCCTCGGCGCCGATGGGCTGTTCTTCGGTGGCGGCGCCGAACTGTTGGGCAAACAAGCGGTGGCAGTGCTGGCCACCTTGGTCTTCTCGGGCACGCTCAGTTACGGGCTGGCCCGGCTGGTCCAAGCCACCATCGGGCTGCGAGTCGATGACGACCAAGAGACCGAGGGTCTCGACATCAGCCAACACGCCGAGGTCGCCTACAACAACTGAGTCGCTGTCCTAGCATGCAGCCATGTTGAAGTTGGTCACCGCCATCGTGAAGCCCTTCAAGCTCGACGATGTGAAGGAGGCGCTGAAATCGGCCGGTGTGCAGGGTATGACCGTTACCGAGGTCCAAGGTTTCGGGCGTCAGGGCGGCCATACCGAGGTGTATCGAGGCACCGAGTACCAGGTCGACTTCCAGCCCAAGGTACGGGTAGAGATCCTCTGCGACGCGGCAGTGGCCGAGCAGGTGGCTGACGCCATCGTCAGCGCTGGTCGCACCGGCAAGATCGGTGACGGCAAGGTGTGGATCACCGACGTCGACCGAGCCATCCGCATCCGCACCGGCGAAATGGGCGAAGACGCAGTCTGAGAATGGCGCAGCTTGATCGCAACGATATTTTGGCTGACGAATCGCTCCAGGGGAGCGCCTTTTGTAAGGCCTACACCACCCGGGTCGATCGCTGGTTGCGACAGCTGTACGTCACCGTCACCGGCGCGCCCGACGGGGTGGCGTTGGTGGCAGTGGGTGGCTACGGTCGCAAGGACTTATGTCCCCACTCCGATCTGGATGTGCTGCTGCTGCACGGCGCCGGGGTCGAGGTGGCCAGCATCGCCCAACGGCTGTGGTATCCGATCTGGGACGCCGGGCTGAAGCTGGGCCACGCCACGCCCACCGTCAAAGAGGCCCTGAAGCTGGCCGACGAAGAGCTTGACTCGGCTACCGCTTATCTCGATGCCCGGCTGGTGGCGGGCGACGCGGCGCTGGTGGCCGAGCTCAAAGCGGGGGCAGAAAAGCAGTGGGTCAAGGGCGCCAATCGCTGGCTGGGCCAGCTGCGGGAGGCCTCCCAGCAACGCACCGTCACCCCCGGCGAGGTCGCCTTCGTGCTCGAACCGGATCTCAAACTGGGTCGGGGCGGGCTGCGGGACACCCACGTGCTGCGCTGGCTGGAGGCGTTGGAGCCGGGATTGTTGAAGGCCGATCGGGGTGTTTTCGACGCGGCCTACTCGGTGTTGTTGAACGTTCGGGTCGCCTTACACCGCCGGTTGGCCCGCCCCAGCGACGTGTTGTTGCTGCAGGAACAAGACGGGGTGGCCGAGGCGCTGGGCTATGCCGACGCCGACGCCCTCATGGCCGCAGTGGCCGGCGCCGCTCGCGCCGTGGAGTGGCTGACCGACGACGCTTTTGATCGGGTGTCGTTGGGTGGTTCGCGCCTGCGCCGTCGTGGCCGGGAGCGGCGCTTGGGCAACGCGGTGGTGCTGCGCGACGGCCAGATTCACCTCGACGACCCGGTGAGCAGCGACCCAGCCCTGGCCGCGGCCCAGTTGTTGGACGTGGCCCTGGGCGCCGCCCACAACGAGCTGCGGGTGGCCAGAGCCACCCTGGAAGCGTTAGCTGCGGCCCGGCTGGTATTCCCCGACCCGTGGCCCGAGGAGTTGCGGGATCGCTTCGTGGAGCTGCTGCGCTGCGGGCCGGCCATGATCCCGGTGGTGGAGAGCTTGGACCATTGGGAGCTGTTCGCGGCGATCATCCCCGAATGGGAGCCCTGCCGCAGCCGCCCCCAGCGCAACGCCTACCACCGCTTCACCGTTGATCGGCACCTGTGCGAGACGGCCGCTCGGGCCGCCCACCTGGTGGCCAGGGTGGATCGCCCCGACCTGCTGGTAGTGGGCGCCCTCCTGCACGACATCGGCAAGGGCTACCCGCCCGAGGATCACACCGAGATCGGCATGACGCTGGTACGCACCATCGGTACCCGCATGGGCTTCGGCTCGTCCGATACCGAGGTGCTGGTGGACATGGTGCGCCACCATCTGCTGCTGCCCGATGTTGCCACCCGCCGTGATCTCTCCGATGACGCCACCATTATCGCGGTCGCCACCGCGGCGGGCAGCTTGTCCACCCTGCTGCTGCTGCACGGGTTGACCGAGGCCGATTCCATCGCCACGGGATCCGCGGCGTGGGGGGATTGGAAGGCCGGGCTGGTACGCGAGCTGGTCGACAAGAGCGCCCACGTGTTGAGAGGCGGGGTGGTCGAGGCCAGCACCGGCACCCAGTTCCCCACCCTGGAACAGCTGCGGCTCATGCGGCTGAAGTCCTACACCGTGCTGGCGGACGGAGGGTCCCTGACCGTGATCGACGCCGACCGGCCCGGTTTGTTCGCCAAGGTGGCGGGGGTGTTGGCCCTGTCCGGTCTCGACGTGTTGGCCGCGGAGGCTTACTCCGATGACGAAGGTAGCGCCCTGTGCAGCTTCCGGGTGGAGTCCCGCTTCGAGTCGAGCCTCCCCTGGGACAAGGTCCGAGCCGATCTAGACCAGGCCCTGGCGGGCAAGTTGGCGCTGCGGGCCCGCTTGGCCGAGCGGGCCAAGACCTACGGGCGGCGCAATGCTCGCCAGGCCCGGCCGTGGGCGCCGTTCGACAACAAGATCCTCTTCGATAACGACGCCACCGCCGCCTCCACGGTGTTGGAGGTCCGGTCGCTGGACGCCATCGGGTTGCTCTACCGGGTGACCACCGCCATGCTCGAGCTCAACTTGGACATCCGTTCGGCCAAGGTCCAGACCCTGGGCGACCACGTGGTGGACGCCTTCTACGTGCGGGACTCCGCCGGTGGCAAGATCACCGATGAGGCCTACCTGGCCGAGATCGAGCGGGCCTTGTCCTTCGCCCTGGCTGGCGGCGTGTGACCGTGCCGGTGCGGCAACGGGCTAGGGAGCAACGCTGAGCGCAACCGGCGCTATCGGCGCCGTGAGGGCCGGTTCGTGCGAGACTCACTGGTAGGCCGAACGCGAGGAACCCGATGTCGGGAAATGCTGGTTTCAGATTTGATGACGTCGCTCTTCTCTCCGTCGTGGCATGCGAAGCGCCAGAGGTGGTCACCACCGGCGATGTCGATGAGCGGCTCGGCACTTACTACGAACGGGCTAAGGTCCGGCCCGGTCTGCTGCGATCACTTGCTGGAATTCGCGAACGTCGCCAGTGGCATGAGGGCACGTCGTTCATCGATGCGGCGGCCATGGCCGGGCAGCGTGTTCTGGACGAGTCGGGTGTCGATCCGGCCCGGATCGGACTGCTGTTGGACACCTCGGTCTGTCGGGAACGGCTCGAGCCGTCCAGCGCGGTCACCGTGCACCACCTACTTGGGTTGGCGAGCACTTGTCTGAACTTCGACATCTCCAATGCCTGCCTGGGGTTTCTCAACGGCATCCATCTGGCTGGTGTCATGATCGACTCCGGCCAGATCGACTACGCGCTGATCGTTGACGCCGAAGGCACCCGCGAGTTCTACGACAACACGATCGCCCGACTACTCAGCGCCGATGCCTCGGTCGAGGACTTCTTCGAGCACTTCTCTTCGCTGACCCTTGGCTCGGGAGCTGCGGGGATGGTGCTCGGTCGACATTCTGACAATGCGGGTAGTCACCGGGTGGTCCGCGGGTTCTTCCGCGCCGCCAGCGAACATCATGAGCTGTGTGTCGGTTCGCTCGAAAAGATGAGCACCGATTCAAGGGCACTGCTCGATGCCGGAACCGATCTGGCGAAGATCGCTTGGGACGACGCTGACAAGTCCGACTGGCTCGATATGGACCGCTACATTCTGCACCAGGTGTCGAAGGTCCACACTGCGGCCATGGTCGATGTTTTGGGTATTGACCCGGAGCGGGTGCCGATGACCTTCCCTGACTTCGGCAACTTGGGCCCAGCCGCCATACCGTTCACCCTCGCCAGCGTGTCCGACACCCTCAAGCCGGGTGACCGAGTGCTCTGCATGGGGATCGGATCGGGTCTGAACGCGTCGGTCGTCGAACTTCTCTGGTGAAGCGCTCGGCTTCGATAGTGGGGATCCCCGCCCAGTTGCCCCCGCCGGGGCTGATTGGGCTCGAGCCGGGCTGGTCCCGGCTGGTCACCGCTCCCGATCATGCCGGAGTGGCGCGAACATGGCACCTGCTCGACAATGGTGTTGCCGTTCCAAGGCTGACCATCCTGTGCGTCCACGGCAATCCCTCGTGGTCGTTCCTCTGGCGCAAAGTCCTGACCGAGGCGCCAACCGATGTCCGGGTCATTGCCGTCGATCAGTTGGACATGGGATTCTCCGAAAGGACGGGCGTGGTGCGGCGCCTCGCCGAGCGCATAGCGGACCTCGTGGCGCTCACTGATGCGATCGGTCTCCACGGACCGGTCATCACGGTGGCCCATGATTGGGGCGGCCCGATCTCTCTGGGCTGGGCCCAGCATCTCGCAGCCGATGAGCCCGGACGGCTCCGGGGCATCGTGCTCATGAACACAGCAGTGCACCAGCCCGCAGGATCTCCTGCTCCGGCGCTCATCCGGGCGGCCCGCACACCGGGCTTGCTCCGCCGTGTCACGGTCGACACCACGACGTTCATTCGCGGCGCCATGGAGATGTCGCGGCCGCGACTCGATCCCGAGGTTCGAAGGGCGTTCCTCGCACCGTACGCGACGTCCAGCCGCCGCCAGGCCATCGCGGATTTCGTCGAGGACATTCCGCTTGATGAGTCCCACCCGTCCTACGTCGCGTTGACCGCCGTTGCCGCAGGGCTCGATGCGCTGGTGGACATCCCGGCTCTGCTGCTCTGGGGTCCGTCCGATCGGGTCTTCTCCGACCTGTACCTCCACGATCTGGAACGTCGGTTGCCCGGCGCTCAAGTTCACCGGTTCGAGGGTGCCAGCCATTTCGTTTCCGAACAGGCCGACGTGGCCGGCGCCATCGTCGGATGGCTTGAATCAGTGGGCGAAGGCCACACAGTGTTCGTTCCCGGTTCGAAACACGTTCCACGAGCAGAACGTGACTCCCTTTGGGCAGCGATCGATCGGGCCGCCGCCGATCCGGAACTGGTCGCTCGCACTGCGGTGCTCGAACAGGCCGGTGGCGTGATCCGCAGCATCGACTTCGGCGAGCTGAGACGTCGGGTGAACGCTACTGCCGCCGGTTTGATCGAGGTTGGCGTTCGGCCTGGAGACCGGGTTGCGCTGATGATCCCACCGGGTATCGACCTGACGGTCGTGCTCTATGCCTGTTGGCGAATGGGTGCGGTCGCCGTGCTCATCGACTCTGGGCTCGGGCCCCGCAACATGAGCCGTGCCCTCGCTTCCGCCAATCCCGAACATCTGATCGGTATCACCAAGGCCATGGTCTCCGCCCGCGTCCTTCGGTGGCCAGGCCGTCGCATCGTCGCGGGGCGATCGAGCAGCGGGGCCCGGCGCGCCCTCGGGATCGATCACACGATGGATGAGTTGGGGCTGCTCGGCGCGAGCCGGCCGGTGCCACCCGCGCCATCCGACGAGGACCTCGCAGCCATCGTCTTCACCTCCGGGTCCACCGGTCCGTCGAAGGGAGTCGTCTACCGCCACCATCAAATCCAGGCTCAGCGGGACATACTCGCCGAGCTCTATGCCATCACCCCGCAGGACCGTCTGGTCGCTGCGTTCGCGCCGTTCGCGCTCTATGGCCCGACGCTCGGGATCACCTCGGTGGTGCCCGAGATGGACGTCACCCGACCGGGCACGCTCGACGCCGCAGCGCTCGGTGATGCCGTGGCCGCCATCGACGCCACCCTCGTGTTCGCGTCGCCCGCAGCGCTGGCCAACGTCGTCGTCACCGGTGTGGATCTGAGCGACCGGCAACGCGTCGCCCTCGGAAGGGTTCGGTTGCTGCTATCGGCCGGAGCACCGGTGAACCCGACGCTGCTGGGCAGCGCCATCGACCTCATGACCCAGGCCAGTGCCCACACGCCCTACGGCATGACCGAGGTGCTTCCGGTTGCGGACATCTCGCTCGATCAGCTCAGGGCCCTTGATCCGAGGTTGGGCGTCAATCGGGGAGTGTGCGTCGGCCGAGCCAGCCCCAGCGTGACGGTGGCCATCAGCCGAATCGACGACCGAGGTGCGGCGGTTGGACCCCCCAGCGACGTTCCCGATGTCGTCGGCGAAATCCTCATCGCCGCGCCCCACACGAAGGACCACTATGACCGGCTCCACTTCACCGAACTCCGTTCATCTTCCCCAAGTGGCTGGCACCGTAGCGGCGATGTCGGATCCATAGACATCGACGGCCGTTTGTGGGTGGGGGGCCGCCTGCAACACGTCATCACCACTGCTTCTGGTCCGGTGCTCCCCGTGCCCCTGGAGTTGGCCGCCGAGTCGGTCGAGGTTGTCTCTCGGGCGTGTGCCGTCGGGATCGGACCAGTGGGGGCACAGGTGGTGGCGATCGTGATCGAGATTCGCCCGGCTGGCCGCCGGTCGCGGCTTGCCGAGATGTCGCTCACCGACCGGATCCGGGGGGCCTCAGAGGTGGCGACCGGGGTCGTGCCGGTCATGGTGCTCGTCGTGCCTCGCCTGCCGGTTGATCGCCGGCACAACTCCAAGATAGATCGGTCCTGGGTGGCCTCCTGGGTCCGAGACATTGCCGCTGGCGGCCGGATCGGCCGACTGTGAGGGTCCTCGTCACCGGCGGCACCAGCCTCATCGCCAGGGCGACCATCGAACGCTTGATTTCCAGGGGCGATGCCGTCACCACGATGCAGCGTCGGCCCGGTGACCCACCCGCTGGTGTGGTCGAGGCGCTCGGTGACATCGCGGACGAGGTGGCGATCAGCCGTGCTGTTGCCGGGCAGGAGGCTGTCATCCATGTGGCGGCGAAGGTCGACGTAGTCGGTTCGTGGCGCGAATTCGAACGGGTCAACGTCGTGGGAACCGGTCGGGTCCTGACCGCGGCACGAGCGGCTGGCGTCACCCGATTCGTCCATGTCTCCTCCCCCTCCGTCGCGCACGGCGGAGGATCCTTCATCGGGGCCGGTGCCGACGCTGCGGATCCGAGGATCACACGCGGCCACTATGCGACGACCAAGGCGATGGCCGAACGAGCTGCGTTGGCTGCCGTGGGACCTGACTTCGCCGTCGTTGTCGTCCGCCCCCATCTGGTCTGGGGGCCGGGTGACACGCAACTCGTCGGCCGTATCGTCGATCGCGCTCGGAGTGGCCGCCTTGCAGTCGTCGGCTCAGGGGGAGCCCTGGTCGATACGACCTACCTCGACAATGCCGCCGATGCGCTGGTTGCGGCACTCGACCGTGCCCCGACTCTCACCGGTCGAGTGTTGGTGATCTCGAACGGTGAACCGCGTCCGATTCGGGAGCTGCTCGAACGCATCGTCGTTGCCGCCGGGCTGGAGCTGCCGCGCACAAAGGTGCCGAGAGCGGTGGCATTCTTAGCGGGACTCGCGGTCGAAAAGGCGTGGACGGTGTGCGGCCGCACAGACGATCCACCGATAACGAGCTTCCTGGCCGAGCAGCTCAGCACCGCGCACTGGTTTGACCAGCGGATGACCCGAGAGGCGCTCGGCTGGTTGCCAACGGTCGGGATCGATGAGGGACTCCGCCGGTTGGCTGCATGGTACGCGGCCGGCGCAGGCGGTTGACGGCGGGTACCGTGCTCGGATGGATCGTGTCACCGCCCAGGACCTCATTCGGTGGAGCGAGGCCCTAGCCGGCGTGGCTCGAACGGGGCTGGGTTTCACCGAGAGCCTCTATGAGCGCGAACGCTTCGAGGAGATCCTTCACATCGCTGGAGATATCCGGGCCCAAGCCGAAAACGAGCTGGACCCCCACCATCGGGTGGCGGAGTGGATGCGCATGGTGGGCCAAGGCATCGCCGGCTACGTCACCCCCAAAGTGGCGGTGGGGGCGGTGGTCGGCAACGACCAAGGCGAGTTACTGCTCATCCAACGCTCCGACTCTGGCGTGTGGCTCTACCCAACCGGCTGGGCCGACATCGGTTACTCAGCGGCGGAGGTCGCCGTCAAAGAGGTGCGGGAGGAGACAGGCATCGTCTGTGAGGTGCGGGGCGTGCTGGGCGTGCTCGACGGAATGCGCCGCGGTTTCACCGCGGTCCCGCTGTACTCAGTGGTGTTCTGGTGCCAGGCGGTGGGCGGTCGGTTGGACCGCCATCCGCTGGAAACCCTCGACGCCGGGTTTTTCCCCGCCGACCGCCTGCCCGAACCCCTGGCCGGCAGCGCCAACCTGTGGGAGGTGGTCTTCCAGGCCCTGCGGGGCGAAGCGTTCGACGTGTTCTTTGACGAGCCTCGCCCCCACGTGTGGCGGCCGACCCCCTAGCCGGCTACTCGTCGGTGCTTTCCCGCAGGAACCGCTCGACCTCTTCCACCAGGGCGGCGGGGTCGCTCATCTCGTCATAGCGCTGCTCCAACTGGCGAACCAGCTCAGCAGTGTCGGCATCGTCGGACACCAGTGTGTTGACCTGGCGTTCGTAGGCGGCGGTGGCGATCTGCAGATCGGTGGTCGGCAGCCCGAAATCCAGCATGCCGGCCACCTTCTCCACCAGGGCCAGCGCCGCTTTGGGGGAAGGCGAGCCGTGCACGTAGCTGGGCACCGCGGCCCACAGCGAGGCGGAGCGCACTCCGGCTTCGCTCAGCTCGTTCTGCAACACGCCCACAATGCCGGTGGGACCTTCGTAACTGGAAGGTTCGAAGTGATAACGCTCGGACAGCTCGGCGTCGGTGCTGCTGCCGTAGACCTCGACCGGGCGGGAGTGGGGCACATCGGAGATGAGAGCGCCGAAGGTCAACACCAAGGAGACGTCGTAGCGCTGCACCACCTCCAGCACCTGGCGGCAGAAGGTTCGCCAAAGCAGGGCCGGCTCGGTGCCGTCCAGCAGGACCACGTCGCCCAGCTCGGGAACGTTGGCTCGCATGAACCGGTTGCGGGGCCACTCGATGGCCCGGCGACCATCGTCGTCGAGATGGACGGAGGGGCGATGGGCGGTGAAGTCGTAGAACGCTTCGGCTTCAATGGTGGCAAAACTCTGCGCTCGCCAGCGTTCAGCCAGGAACCGGATGGCGGTCGAGGCGGCGTCGCCGGCGTCGTTCCAGCCCTCGAAGGCGGCGATCAACACCGGCCGGCGAAGCTCTGGTTGGTTGGACCAGCGAAGATGCTCCATTGGTTCCACCCTACCGGTGCGACCGGCGTGAGGTTGTCCACGGCCGCGCCTGGCTCGCCGCTAACTTTTCCGACCATGCAGATTGTCGAAGCCGTCGAGGTGAGCCCCCAACTGGTCGAGGCGTTCGCCGCCCTGATCCCCCAGCTCTCCTCGTCCAACCCGCCTCCGACCGGGGTCGAGCTGGGCGAGATCATTGTTTCGCCGGCCACCCAGCTGCTGGTGGCCCTGGACGAGGACGGCACCGTGCTGGGGGCGTTGACCCTGGCCCTGTTCCGCATCCCCACCGGACTACGGGCTTGGATCGAGGACGTGGTGGTCGACAACGCCGCCCGCGGTCGGGGGGTGGGCGAGGCGCTCAACCTGGCCGCCCTGGAACGGGCCCGCCAGGCCGGGGCCACCACCGTGGATCTGACCTCTCGTCCCAGCCGAGAGGCGGCCAACCGGCTCTACCAGCGGCTCGGCTTCCAGGCCCGCAGCACCAACGTCTATCGCTTCACCCTCTGACCGCCGGCGCCACCCGCTAGCTAGCTCCGAACGAGAGCGATTCAGTCTCGCCAGCGCACGGGGAGCGCTCCGATGGCGCCGACGTGGAGGTTGCCCAACCGGGTCGGCTCCCCCGCCAGCTCCAAGTGGCGCAGGTGGGGGGCCAGGGCTTTGAAGGTGGCTCGCAGCTCCCAGCGGGCCAGGTTGGCCCCCAAGCAGAAGTGTTGGCCGTGGCCAAAGGCCAGGTGAAAGTTGGGGCTACGGCCCACATCGAGCCGGTAGGGGTCCGCGAACTGGCGCTCGTCCCGGTTGGCCGATGGGTACCACAACCCCACGGTGTCCCCGGCCTTGATGGTGGTGCCGGCCAGCTGGAAGTCCGCGGTGGCGGTGCGGGCGAACTGGATGACCGGCGAGGTCCAGCGCAGCAACTCCTCCACCGCAGTCTCGATGAGCCCTTCGGGGTCCTGGGCCAGACGTTCGGCCTGGTCGGGATGGTCCAACAAGGCCTTGACCCCGCCGGAGATGGCGTTGCGAGTGGTCTCGTTGCCGGCTCCGATGAGCAGGCTGATGTAGCCGTGCAGTTGCTGGTCGTCGAGGGGCTGACCGTCGATGGTGGCGTGGACCAACAAGCTGGCCAGGTCTTCTCCGTCGGGCCCGGAGCGGCGGCGGTCCGCGATGAGCTGGCTGCGGAACTGGTGGAACTCCAGGCCGAGGCGACGGCGGATGTCACGCGAGGTCTCCCCGGGCTCGGCGTGCTCGGCGGCCACGGTGGGGAACAGCAACATGTCCGTCCAGGCCAGGATGCGTGACCAGTCGGTGCGGGGCAGGCCCATGAGCCCGCAGATGGTGGCCAACGGCACCCCTACCGACAGGTTTTCGACCAGGTCCAACGGTTCACCGGCGGCCGCTCGGGCCCGCTGCACGAAGTCAGCCACGAACTGTTCGGCCAGCTCCGCCAGGTCGGTTTCCAGGCGGCGCATGGAGGCGGGGGTAAAGCGTCGCATGGTCAACATGCGCAGATCGAGGTGTTCGGGACGGTCCAGGAAGACCATGTCCATGGGCGCCTCGGGGTCCCAGCCAAAACGCTCGAACTGGCGGCGTTTGAACCGGGCCATGGCGTCGAGGCCGTTGTCGCTGTCGAGGCGCAAAATGGGCCCGCTGTTGATGAACACCTCGGGGTGGGAGTGCACCGTGTGAACATCTTCGTAGCGGGTGACGGCCCAGAAGGGAGGAAAGTTAGGCCGCTCGTAGTAGTAGACCGGGGCCCATTCCCGCAGCAGATCCCACGCCTGCCAGGGGTAGCCATCCCGCACGTAACGGCCGACGCTGGTGATGTCGAGCTGGTCGAGTTCGGGTGCCGCTTCGGCGATGGTCATGCCGGATCCCCTTGTTCCCGTGAGCGCAGATGCTGGGCCATCCCCGTAGCGCAGCGGCCCCCAGCGTAGCGGGTCGATAACCGGTGTTGAGCTCTCACTCGGGGTCCGCGGACCCCTTGCACCGCACCGAACAAAGGGTCCTCCGGCCCGGGCAACTAGCATGCCGCCAGCCGATGAGGCAGCGAAGTCCGGTGCGAGTCCGGCGCTGTCCCGCAACTGTGGTGTCCCTGCCGTGAGGTGGGGGACGAGCCAGGTCGCCTGCCCACTCGGTTTCTGACGAAACGCGCTCTCGAGGATGGAGCGGTTCGTGCGGCAGGGCCCCTGTCGGCGAGCGAATCCTCGAACCACAGGAGGATCCGTGCAACCGAATCAAGCCGCCCAGCCCGCCCGAGCGTTCTCGCCTGGGCCCGCGCCCCGCCACCGAGCCGGGCGCCTGGTAATCCTTGCCCTGGCTGCCGTGCTGGCCTTGCTCGGCGCCGCCTGTGGCTCTGACCAGGACACGGCTGGACAGGTAGCGGCGTCCAGCACCGCCCCCGAAGCCGGCCTGGCCATCGGGACATTTCCCGTCGAGGTGGCGGGCGACAACGGGCCGGTGACCCTGTCCGCCGCTCCCCAGCGCATCATCTCGCTTTCGGCCAGCGCCACCGAGATGCTCTTCGCCATCGGCGCCGGCAGCCAGGTCGCCGCGGTGGACGACCAGTCCAACTTCCCGGCGGAGGCCCCCAAGACCGACCTGTCCGGGTTCACCCCCAACCTCGAGGCCATCGTGGGCATGACGCCGGATCTGGTGGTGGTGTCTGACGCCACCGAGGATCTGCTCGGCGGGTTGGCCAAGGCGGCCGTGCCCGTCCTGGTTCTGGGGGCGGCCACCAAGCTGGAGGACACCTACCGCCAGATCGAGAAGCTGGGCGTGGCCACCGGCCAGGTCGGGGGGGCCGACAAGGTGGTCAAAGACATGCGCAGTCGCGTTGCGGCGGTTCAGAAAAAGATTGCTGAGCAGCCCAAACGAGCCCAGCCGCTGACCTACTACCACGAGCTCGACGACACCCTTTACACGGTGACCTCCAAGACCTTCGTGGGCGAGGTGTACGCACTGGTGGGGCTGGTCAACATCGCGGATGCCGCCGACAAGGACGGTTCCGGCTATCCCCAGCTCTCGGCTGAGTTTTTGATCCAAGCCGACCCCGATCTGATCTTCCTGGCCGATACCAAATGTTGTGGTCAGAGTGCCCAAACCGTGGCCGCCCGGCCCGGTTGGTCCGGCCTCAAAGCGGTCAAGACCACCGCGGTGGTCGCCCTCGACGATGACGTGGCCTCGCGCTGGGGCCCTCGGATGGTGGAGCAATTGGAGACGGTGGCGGAGGCCATGGCCAAGCTGCCGGTCGCGGCCAGGTGAACACCGTGGCCCCGCCCGATCGCCTCAGCGTCCGTTGGGTCGTCGCGGGGCTTGCCGCCGTTGGGGTGGCGGTGGCGGCGGGGCTGCTGGTTGGGCCGGTGTCGCTGGCCCCGCTGGCGGTCGGGCGGGAGCTGGCCGGGTTGGATTCGGGGCTGTCGGCCCAGGAGGCCACCATCGTGTGGCAGTTCCGCCTGCCCCGGGTGGTGTTGGGTCTGCTGGTGGGGGCCATCTTGTCCCTGGCCGGTGGCTCCTACCAGGCCACCTTTCGCAACCCCCTGGCCGACCCCTACCTGCTGGGGGTGGCCGGAGGCGCCGGTTTCGGGGCCACCGCCATGATCGTGCAACGCCAGACCAGCCAGCTGGCTGGTCTGGTTCCGGTGGGCGCCTTCGCGGGCGCCCTGGCCGCTATGGGTCTGACCTATGGGCTGGGGGCAGCGGGCGGCGGGGGCGCGGGCTGGGGCCGCGGGGGTCCGGGTCGTGCTGGGGCTAAGGTCCGGCCCGGCCGCTCCTCCATGTCTCTGGTGTTGGCCGGGGTCGCGGTTGCTGCTTTCTTCACCGCCATGCAGACCTACCTGCAACAACGCAACCAAGACGACATTCGCCGGGTCTACGCCTGGATCCTGGGTCGGTTGGCTACCTCGGGCTGGCACGAGGTGTTGCTGCTCTTGCCCTACGCCACCGTGTCGATGGTGGTGCTGCTGTTGGCCCGGCGCGGTTTGGACGTTTTGAGCCTGGGCGATGAGGAGGCCGCCACCCTGGGGGCCAACCCTCGTCGCATCCGCTTGGTGGTGGTGCTAGCCGCCACCCTGGGCACGGCTGCGGCGGTGGCGGTAAGTGGACTCATTGTCTTCGTCGGCATCATCGTGCCTCACACTGTGCGGCTCCTGGTCGGGCCCAGCGCCCGGGTCGTATTGCCGCTTTCGGTGCTGTTCGGAGCCGCCTTCCTGGCCCTCACCGACCTACTCGCCCGAACCGTGATGGCCCCCGCTGAGCTGCCCATCGGGGTGGTCACCGCCTTTTTGGGGGCGCCTTTCTTCGTCGTCGTGCTGCGCACCAGCCGAGCCGAGCTCGCGTGAGCAACGCACCGCGCACCGGCCTGAACGGCGCCGATCTGCGGGCTGCCGCGACCTCCGCCGGGGGTGGGATGGCCGGGGCGCCGGCGTTGTCGATCGAGGCGATGTCGGTTCGGCTGGGTCGACGCCTTTTGGTGGACAACCTGTCGCTCACGGTGGAACCGGGCGCATGGCTGAGCATCGTGGGAGCCAACGGGGCCGGCAAGTCCACAGTCCTGCGGGCGGTGGCCGGACTGGTCCCCCACCAGGGCAGCGTTCGCCTGGGCGGGGTGGCCGC
>JANPEN010000335.1:0-1886 GCA_031422955.1 Acidimicrobiia bacterium | reverse complement strand
GCGGCTCAAGCTCAACCAGGCCCGCTCGGTGCGCTGGGTCGGCAACCAGTCCTCCCGCTGGGGCTCCTGCACGATCAAGACCGGTGACATCCGCATCTCCGATCGGCTGGCCGCTTACCCGGAGTGGGTACTCGACTACGTAGTCGTGCATGAGCTGTGTCATCTGTCGGTACCCGATCACTCCCCCGCCTTTTGGGACTTGGTCAACCGGTATCCGTTGGCCGAGCGGGCCAGGGGTTACCTGTTGGCCAAGGGCACCGAGACCGAAGACGACGTCAAGGCCTGAGCCGGTTGCCCGACCCCTGCGCTGACCCCGACCCCTTCGCTGACCCCCTTCCCGACCCCGACGCCACCAACCTCGCGAACCCCGGTTTCCTCGGTCGGATCGGGGTGACGGGGTTGAGCGGGTACCTGGGTCAGCGGCTGGGGCCGGCGGTGCGGGCCGCTGGTTGCCAGCTGGTTGATCTCGGGCGGGGAGCCGGGGTCGATCTGGCTGAGCCTTCAACGTTGGCGGCGGCGGTGTCCGCCCTGCGACCCGACGCCATCATCCACGCGGCGGCGGCCAACCCCGGCCGGCCTGAAGCCAGCTTCGACGCCAGCAACCGGGCCGCTCCTGCCGCCTTGGCTCGCACGGCCGCGTCCCTGGGCATCCGCCTGGTCCACGTCAGCACCGACACGGTCTTGAGTGGCACGGTCTTGAGTGGCACGGCCTTCGACGGCAGGGCCGGGCCTTACCCCGATGGCGCCCCGGTCAGCCCCATCAACCACTACGGAGAAACCAAGGCGGCGGGCGAGGCGGCGGTGCTGGCTGCCCACCCTGGGGCGGTGTCGGTGCGCACCTCGTTGATCTACGGCCTGCACGAGCCAGATCGGGGTACGGCGGAGTTCGTGCGGCGCCTACGGGCGGGCCAACCGGTGCGCCTGTTCGTGGATGCGATTCGCCAGCCCGTGTGGGTCGAGGCCCTGGCGGCGGGGCTGGTGCGGTTGGCCACCGAGCTGGCCTCGGTGCACGGGGTGATCAACCTGGCCGGTTCCCAGGCGCTGGACCGCGCCGCCTTCGCCCGGCGCATGCTGCGCTACTGGGGGGTGTCCGAGGAGGTTTTGTCGGGCCCCCTAGTGGCGGATGTGCGGGCCAGCGAGGTTTCCGCCTCCGTCCCCCTCGATCTGCGCCTGGAGCTGCGCCGGGCCGGCGAGTTGGGCCTGGACTGCCCCGGGGTGGACGAGGTGCTCGCCCGCCACCCGCGCTGACTAGCCACGACCGGGCCAGCACGACCGGGCCAGCAGGACCGGGCCGGGTCAGCGCTGGAGGTGGGGATCGTGCTGCTGGAAGGTGGTGCGCACGGTGAACACCGAGTCACCCGAAAGCACGGCGCTGCGCCCGAAGAGCCGGCCGGCCTCCCAGTTGGACAGGCCCAGCTCGGGCCGGTCCAGGGCGTACTGGCCGTCCACCCAGCGGGTAAAGCCGTCCCCGACGAAAGGCGTGTCGATCTCGGCGTAGAAGCGGTTCTGCTCGGCGGGGTCCTCGCTGATGAGGCTGGCCACCAGACGGGGGCTGTGGCGATTGTGCAACTCGATGGCGGCGGTGAGGTCTTCCACCACCACCACCGACAGCTCGGGGCTGTACTCCCATTCCCACTCAGTGCCGAGCTGGTCGAGGGCAATGGGCTGGGCTTGGGGTTCTTCGCTCGGTTCGGTGCGCACCACGGTGACCAGGCGGGTGAAGCGCTCGGCCAGGAAGGCTTCGGCTCCGGGGGCCACGTGGAACTTGGCCACGGTTTGGCGGGTGGCGGCGGCTTGGTCGGCGGCGTCCACCAAGATGGCCACCAGCTCTGGGGCTCGGGAGGCGACCACCACGCACACGTTGAGGGTGTTGCATACCTTGCGGT
>JANPEN010000334.1:0-3790 GCA_031422955.1 Acidimicrobiia bacterium | reverse complement strand
CTCCAGCCACGGCACCCGCACAATGGGGGTGGAGGACGATCCCCGCATGGCGGCCAGCATGGCCACCGCCACCTGGTAGTCGGCCACGCCGTGCTGCATGTCGATGCAGACGTAGTCGAAGCCGGCCATGGCCGCAGCCTCGGCGACCAAGGGGCTGGGAATGGCAAGCCAGGCGCCGTAGGTCGCCTCGCCGGCCCGCCATTTTTCCTTGAGAAGGTTCTTCACCGGGCGGAGGCTAGTCCGCTAGCCCGAAGCCGGGTTCTGGAGCCGAGTCCGGGAGCCGGGTCGGCCGCGGTTACCGCAGGGCGGCCTCGTTAGCCTTAGCGGCCATGTCCTGGTTCCGAGCATCCAGAGCGACCCGAGCCGGCGCGGGTCGGGATCGGGGGGAGCTGCCCTCGGCCAACGGGGCCTCGTCGATGCACTTGTTCTGGACCCTTCCGGGCCAGTTCGCGGCGGCCGAGGTCACCCTGGAGGTACTGGAAGATCCGGCCGTGAACCGCCTCTATTTCTGGGCTCTGCAAGCCAGTTTCACTGACGGTCACCGCGAGCTCGGAGCGGGCCATCTGGGCTTGCAGTTCCATCCCGATTATCCGGGAGGCCGGGCCGTGAACTGGGGCGGCTACCACCACCGCGGCGGTGAGCTGGCTGGTACCACCTCGACCCTGCCCGGCTCCTTGGGCAACGTGAACACCCGGGACTACCCCTGGTCACCCCGGGTGGCCTACCGGCTGCGTATCGACGCCAGTCCGCACAACCCCGGCGCCTGGCGCGGCAGTCTGGTCGAGCCTGGGCGACCCGAGCCGGTGGTGGTGCGCGAGCTGCTGGCGGGGGGCACCCATCTCCAGTCGCTGATGATGTGGTCAGAGGTGTTCGCCCGCTGCGAGGACCCATCGGTGCTGGTGCGGTGGTCGAACCCCGTCGCCTACGACGACACCGGCGCCGCCCACCGCCCGAGCGAGTTGAGCGTCAACTACCAGTCCCACCGGGACGGCGGCTGCGCCAACACCACCGCGCGGCTCGACGATCTCGGCGTGTGCCAGCGCACCGCCTGCCCCCGTATCGTGGCCCAAGGGACCCGGCTGCGCCTGGGCTGAACGCTCGGCCCCTCGGCGTCCGCCGCCGGTTCGTCCGGCCGGCTCAACCAGCCCGAAAATCGTCCGGCCAGGGGCTTTCCAGCTCGAGCAGGGCACCGGTGTCGGGATGGGGCAGGGCGAGGCGCCATGCGTGCAGCAAGGCGCGCGGGGCGGAAACGCCCCCGTACAGGGTGTCGCCCACGATGGGCAGGCCGCAGCCGGCCAGATGGACACGGATCTGGTGGGTTCGCCCGGTGCGGGGCGTGGCCGCCACCAGCACTCGGCCCGCCGGGCGGCGCTCGCGGATGGCGAGGTCGGTCTCCGCCAGTTGGCCCCCGTGGGCTACTGCCGCGTAGCGGGCGGCTTGGCTGGTCGGGCTGACCCGGGACAGCCGATCGCGCACCGTCCAGCGGTTTGCCCCTGGCCCCCGCCCGGTGCAGATGGCCAGGTACTGCTTGGTCACTTGATGACCGGCGAAGGCGTCACCCACCGCCTTGTTGGCGTCCCGACGCTTGGTGAACACCACCACCCCGCTGGTGTCGCGATCGAGTCGATGGTGGATGCCCAGATAGGGCTCCTGGCCGGCAGGTTCGGACGAGCCGCGTCGGCCCAACAGGGCGATCAACTCGCCGTGCAGGTGGGGGCGACGAGGGTCCACCGTGGCGTGGGTGGGCAACCCAGCGGGTTTGTCCACCACTAGCAGCCAGTCGTCCTCGAACAGGATGACCGCCTCGAGCAACGGCAACACCGCCGCCACCGGGTCCGCCCCCATGGCCCGACCATCCCGACCCCCGCCGCCGGAACCCGACGCGGGGGCAGAACCCACCCCGAGATCGCACACCAGCCGGAAGCCCAGTTGCACCGGGGTGGACGGCTGGCGCTGGGTGCGGCCGTTGACGCTCACCGCGCCCCGCACGATGAGGCGTTGGACGGCGGCCCTCGTCAAGCCAGTAGTCCCCGGCGCGGCCAGGTGGTCCGCCAGCACCCGGTCCAGACGCAGGCCGATGTGGTCGGGCCCGACGATGAAGGTGGCGGGCGAGGCGGGCATGGGGCCGAAGGCTACGACCCGGCGACCCGGCGACCCGACACCCGACGATCCGGGTCTTACCGGTGGCGTTACCAGCCCTCCGCTTGGCGCTCCCTAGGCTGGTTGGGTGGATGTGGCGACGATGAACCTCTTCTTCGCCCTGTTGGCCATCGCCGCGGTGGCGGCCACCGCCCTTACCGCCGCCACCCTGGTCCCGATCTTCTCCGGGCTGCAGCGCCTCGGTCGCGATATCGGCGACGTGGCCCCTTGGCTGGCCTTGTTGGTGGCCACTACCGCCACCGCTGGGAGCCTGTACTACTCCGAGGTGGCCAACTTCACCCCGTGCAAGCTCTGTTGGTTCCAGCGGATTTGTATGTATCCGCTGGTTTCGATGCTGGCCGTGGCCGCCCGACGCGGGGATCGCCAGGTGTGGCATTACGGGCTGCCGTTGTGCGTGGCGGGCGCGGCTATCTCGATCTACCACTACCAGCTGCAGCGCTTCCCCGATCAGCAGTCGGGCGTGTGCACGTTGGAGGCGCCCTGCACCGCCAAAGAGGTCGAGCAGTTCGGCTTCATCACCATCCCCCTCATGGCCCTGGCCGGCTTCATGTTCGTCGGCGTGTTGCTGGTGCGCAGCACGGCGGCCAACACGTCCGTCAACCAGAGCGTCAACCAGAGCGTCACCACTGCCCGCGACCATACCCATCACCCCATCGAGGAGATCTTCGCGCCGTGAGCTTTCAGCCGACCCAAACCCAACGAAGCCGGGGGCCGTTGATCCTGGCGGTGGCCGCCCTGGTGGTCATCATCATCGGCGGGATCGTCTACCTGAACCGTGACGGCAGCGGGAGCAGCGCCGGCACCGGATCCGCGGCCGCCAGCACCAACCCCGCCGGGTCCGCACCGGCCGCCACCTTGGGCCCGGTCACCAACGGCGGTGACCCGGTGGCCACCGCCGCGGTGACCGTGACCGGTACCCCGCTGGCCGCTGCGCCGGCGAAGGGCGGCGACCCGGCGCTGAACCGGCCGTTCCCGACCGTGAGCGGCTCGAACGTGCTCGACGGCTCACCGCTAAGCATCGGCGGCCAGAGCCGGCCCATGGTGGTCATGTACCTCGCCCACTGGTGTCCGCATTGCCAGCGCGAGGTCCCGGTGATCACCCGCTGGATCGCCGCCAACGGGCTCCCGAGCGACGTCGATCTGTTGGCGGTGTCCACCGGCGTCGATGCCAAACGGGACAACTATCCCCCGGCCGAGTGGCTGATCAAGGAAAAGTGGCCGGTGCGGACCCTGGCCGACGACGAATCCGGTACGGCCTTCGTGGCCGCTGGGCTCAGCGCCTTTCCCAGCTTCGTGGCCGTGAGCCAGGTCGGCAACGTGGTCGCTCGGGCCTCGGGGGAACTGTCGGTGGACGAGTTCGAGGCGCTGCTCGCCAAAGCCAGGACCTGAGCGTCTCGGGTGGAGTTGAACAGGGCGGGGGGTGTTGACTCAGCCACCGTGACCGAGTCCCCCTTCGCCACCGATGCCGTGCCGGCGGCCACCGTGATGCTGCTACGGGACGTCCCCGGCCGCGACCCCGCCGGCCGCGATCTCACCCAGCTCGAGGTCTTGATGTTGCAGCGCAACGCCAGCTTGGCCTTCGCCGGCGGCGCCTGGGTGTTTCCCGGTGGCCGGGTCGACCGCGAAGATG
>JANPEN010000333.1:0-12631 GCA_031422955.1 Acidimicrobiia bacterium | reverse complement strand
ATCAGCAGGGCCAGGAGAAAACAGCTCACCTGGCTGCTTGCGCCCAAACGGTCGGGCGAACTCGCGAAGCTCGATCCGAAATGGTGCAACGGGTGGCGGCGACCGCTCTCCGCCGGGCGGCGCAAGGGCACGACCGTGCTGCGGGCCATGGTCAGGACCGTAGCAGAGCCTCGGCCCGGCTCAGTCGGACAGGGTGGCGCGCAGGAAGGCGATGATGGCGGTGGCGAACGCGTCGTTGTCGTCACCGGCGACCATGTGGCCGGCGTGGCTTACGTCGACGAACTCGGCGTGGGGTACGGCACCTTTGAACTCCGCCACGGTGTCGTCGCTGACCAGATCGGACAGGCCGCCCCGGACCAGCAGGGTGGGTACGGCAATGTTGGCTGCGGCGGCCAGCAGGCGGGTCGCCATGTCCTGCATGCGGGCCTCGGCGGCGTGGCGGGGGCCGAGCATGACCTCGGCCTTGGAACCCATGAACTTGGGGTCCCATCGCCAACGCCAGCGGCCGTCTTCACTTTGGCGCAAGACCCGGCGCAGACCGTCAGTTCTGGTCGAAGCAGGGCGATGGGGGTTGTAGGCAGAGATCACGCCGGCGGCCTGGGCGAGATCGTCGAACCCGTCGGGATGGGCGGTCATGAAGGCAACGATGCGGGCCGCCCCGTCGATCTCCACGCGGGGGGTGACATCGACCAAGGTCACTGAGGACCACAGCTGACGAGCCCCGGCCTGGCCCTGGGCGGTGATGGCGGCCATGCCTCCCATGGAGGCGCCGACCACCGCCGGTGGGGTGTCGAACAGCTCGAGCAACGCGTGGAGATCGCGCCCCATGTCGTCCATGTCGTAACGGGCCAGGGTGTCCCATTCGGAGTCGCCGTGGCCTCGGGCGTCGACACTGAGTACATAGAAGCCGGCGTCGACCAGCTTCGAGGCGGTGGCGATCCAGGCGTGGCGGTTCTGGCCACCGCCGTGCAGTAACAACACCGGTGGCTGCTCGGAGTCTCCCCACTCGTCTGCCACCAGGTCGAGGTCGTCGGCGCCGCGGAGACGACGCAGAGTGGGTTGGGCGGGGCTGGCGTTCATCGGTTTGCCTCCGGGGTGGGCTGTTCGGGACGGGCACGGCGGCCAGAATCGGCCGGCCTGGCTGATGAGGGCTTGGCGGATGCTGGCTTTGTCTTGGGTGGCGGGCCGAGGCCGCCGATCAGATGGGGGATGATGGCGCTGGCCACCTGGGCGACGTCGAGATGGCCATGCACGACCACGTGCTGTAGCCCGGCAATGGTGACCGCGCCGAACAGGGCGGCCACGCTGGCCTCGGTGTCGGACACGGCGGCGAACCAGCCCTGGGGGCGGGCCTGGTCGATGAGAGCGCCGGCCGGTTCGTGGAACATGCCCCGAGCCCCCGCCACCAAGGTGGTCAACCCGCCGGCGCCCGACAGGTTGGACATCAGCGCCCGGTAGGCGTCGGGATGCTCGGCGATGAACCACAGCTGACATTCCAACGCGGCGGCCAGCCGATCAACAGGGGAGCCGGGCCCGGCGAAGGCGGCGGCCATGGCCCCGCGTCGACGGTCCAACAGTTGACCCAGGAACCAGCCCAGCAGCGAGGCATGGTCGGGGAAGTAGTAGTACAGCGTGGTTCGGGAGATCCCGGTGCTGGCGGCCACGTCAGTGATGCGCAGCTCGGGACCCTTGGCCGCGAACTCTTCCGTCACCAAGGCCAGCTTGGCGGCAAGCTCGTCGGGCAGGGCTCGGATCACGGTCTGGACTCTAGCTTGGACTCCTGTCCAAGGTAGAGACGGGCGGGAACAGTGCTGCGCCACTGCGGACCTATGCTGGCGTTCGGTCACAAAGACTCGATTGGACTCTTGGGGGTCATCATGGCAAGCGCCGAGTTCGATATCCACATCAAGGGCGGCACCATCGTGGATGGAACCCGGGTGCCGCGTTACCGGGGCGACGTGTGGATCAAGGACGGCAAGATCGCCCAGTTGGGCGGTCGCACCCAGGGACGGGCCCACCAGACCATCGACGCCGACGGTGCCATCGTGTGCCCCGGTTTCGTGGATCTCCACACCCATTACGACGCGCAGATTCGTTGGGATCCGTGGTGCACCATCTCCGGTTGGCACGGCGTGACCTCCGTCGTGCTGGGCAACTGCGGGTTCGGCTTCGTGCCGGTCAAGCCGGAGTTTCGGGAGCGCTCCATGCTGACCATGGTGCGGACCGAGGCTATTCCCATGGAGGCCATGCGCGAGGGCTTCTTGCCCCATTGGGATTGGGAAACCGTCCCGGAGTACCTCGACTCCCTCGATCGGGCCCCCAAGGGCGTGAACTGCATCCAGTACATGCCCACCGCCTCGCTGATGATCTACGCCATGGGCCTGGAAGCGGCCAAGAGTCGCCCTGCCACGCTGGCGGAGCAGAAGGAGATGGCCCGGCTCCTGCACGAGGGTATGGATGCGGGGCTGTGCGGGTTTTCCATCCAGCGTCTCGGCCCCGATTCGGTGCAGTGCGATTTCGACGGCACCCCCATGGTCACGGACACCATGACTGACGACGACATCTTCGTGTTGGCCGAGGTGTTGCGGGAACGCGACGAGGGTTTCATCCAGATCACCCAGCTGACCGGTGGCCTTAAAGGCGATGCCGACGATCTCGGGTTCCAGGCCCGCCTGGCCGAGGTGGCCCAGCGCCCCGTGCTTCACAACGTGGTGTCGGCCAGCCCCGTAGATCCCTCCATTCACCGCCGCCGTATCGCCTGGTTGGAGGAATGTCAGAGCCGCGGCGAGCGGGTGTTTGGCCAAGCCGGTACCATCCGCTCCGGGTTTGCTTTCACCCTGGAGAACTGGAATCTTTATGACTCCAGCCCCGCCTGGCGGGAGGCGACGATAGGCGACGTGGCCACCCGCATGCAACGTCTGGCCGACCCCGCCCTACGGGAGCGGATCAAGGCAGAGACCGAGAACGCTTCCGCCTTGTTCAGCCAGATCCAAGGCGGAGTCGGGGGCCCTCCCCGTCGGTTGATGGTCACCGGGGTGAACCGCCGTCCGGACTTGCAGCGTTATCTGGGCCGTACCCTGGAAGACATCGCCAAGGAGGAGGGCCGCCACTACATCGACGTAATGTTGGATCTTTCTATCGAGACGGAACTGAAGGCCGAGTTCCTTGGTACAGAGCGGCCCAACCGTGGCGAGAACATGGCGGAGCTGATCAACGATTCTCCCTACACCTTCCCCGGTGTGTCCGACGGTGGGGCCCACACCAAGTTCTTCAACGGCGGCGCCTTCACCACCGACTTCTTGATCTGGCTGGTCCGCGACGAAGCCCGCATCACCCTGGAAGAAGCCCACTACCGGTTGTCGGCCCTGCCCGCTCACGCCGCTGGCTTCCGTGATCGTGGTGTGCTGCGCGAGGGTGCCGCCGCCGACGTGGTCGTCTACCGGCTCGAGGACTTGGCCGTGGATCCGCATTGGATTGGCGAAATCGTGCACGACGTGCCCGGCGGCGAGTGGCGCAGGGTGCAACGAGCGGTGGGCTACCAGTCCATCATCGTGAACGGCGTGGAGACCTTCGCCAACGGGGTGTGCACGGGCGCTACCCCTGGCCGGCTGTTGCGCCACGGGCGGGGCTGATGACCCCCGCTCATCGCCGCTCCCGCGGCCACTGCCCCAATGGCTGAGGCGGGCGGGGACGGCGAGGGCGGTGAGGACTGCGGGCCGCCGCTGCTGATGGCCAAGGCCTACACCGAGCCGTCGGTGTTCGTGGTGGAAAACCTCATGCGAGAGGCGCGCCGCCAGCGCCGGCTGCGCGATCGGCCCGTTCCCGACGTGTGCCTGCTCGATCCCGACGGCGATGTCGTACGCCATCTCCGGGCTCGGGGCGCCCTGATTCGCCACGAGGACTGGGCCTGCTATCACACCGAGTTGTGGTTGGCTGAGATAGCGGTGGCCGGCGAGAGCGAGCTCCGCCCGGTTGGCATCGTGGCCTGCGCGGTGGGGGCGCCCTTCGCGGTGTTGGTGGCCGAAGAGTTGGCCGCCGCCGGGGCTTCGCTGGTGGTGTCGGTCACCTCGGCCGGCACCATCGCCGCCTTGGGTGCGCCCCCCTACTTCGTGCTCATCGAACGGGCCTGGCGCGATGAAGGCACCAGCCTGCACTATTTGCCACCCTCTCCGTGGAGCCGGCTGTCGGCGCCGTTGGCCGCTGCCTTGATCGGAGCCTTCGACGGCCTCGACGAGCCGGTCCATCGAGGCGTCTCCTGGAGCACCGATGCCCCCTTTCGGGAAACCCAGTCCTCCATCGAAGCGGCCCAGCGGGCGGGCGTGCATGCGGTGGAGATGGAAGCCGCCGCCCTGTATGCCTACGGGCAGGCGCGCCAACGAGACGTGGTCTGCGTCGCCCATGTGACCAATTCCATGGCCGCGGATGGTCCCGACTTCGACAAGGGCGAAGCCGACGGCACCGACCGGATCCTGGCGTTGGTGGCAGCCATTACCGGCCGGTTGCGCCCCCAGGGTTGAGCGGCCCGAGGGTGGTGCCATTGACGAACAGCGGAGTGACCTCTCCTCCGGGGAAGCCGCTCCGACCATCGCCCCCAGGCCGCTCCAGCGCAGCAGATACCGGATCAGGGCGCGCCGGCCGGCACGGGCGAAGGGAGGCGTCGAACCATGAACCCGCCGCTCAGCGGTGGCGGGTCCAACGCTGACGGGACTGGATTGCATCCAGGCTGGCCAAGGCAACGTCGGCGCGGGTGGGATCGAGCCAGACCAAAGCGGTGAAGATGGCCTCCGCGACATCCCAGCGGCGCTGCCGCCAGTCGCACCAGCCGAGCCCCTGCAGACAGCCCAAGAAGGGTTGGTTGTTGATCAGCCCGGCGTCGATCACGCCGTTGAACCCATCGGGTAAGGCGGCCTCGGCCATAGTCAGGCCCAGCTCGAAGGGGCGACGGGCCACGGCCGGCCCGCGGGTGTGCAACGCCATCAGGCCGAGCTGGAACCAGGCGTCCACCCGCTCAGGGTGGCTCTTGGTCAGCGCATCCAAGATGGCCCGGGCGACCTGGTGGCGGCCTTGTTGCTGCAACTGGATGGCCCGGGCGATGGGGTCCTGCGCCACAGGGCCGCGGGCGCTGCTGCTGTGGCCGGCGGGCGGCGTCAGCTCGAAACAGGGTCTGGCCCCAGCGGCGATCACGGTCCGTAACAGCGGATGCTGTAGCTGGCCTGGCGCCCCCCAGGACTGCTCGGTGGGGTCCCACTGGCCGTGCGGGTGCAGCACCAGGGCCTTGCCGGTCAGCGGGGGGCTAGGGCTGGTGGGGGCCGGAGCGAAACCGGGGTAGACCCACCCCGCATGGCGGAGGACGGGCACCGGGAGCGCCGGAAGGGGGTCGGCGCAGGCCCAGCGACGATAGGCGTTGAGCAGTTGTGACGTTTTGAGGGTGAGCGGGCCGGCCGGCACGACGTCGAGCAGGGCTACCTCGTACGGCTGGCCATGGCGGAGACAGCGCGCCCGTAGCCCTCGTTGCTCGTTGCCGTCGTAATCCACCCCGGTGATGTCCAAGTCGGCGCCCACCACGGTGGCCCGCAGCGGGAACCGGGCTTCTTCTTCAAAGGCTTGGCAGAAGGCTGACAGCTGCTCGTTTTCACCGTACGCGTCCACGATCACGGACTCGATGAGCACGTCGATCCCATCCGGCACGGCACGAAACTACCGCAGCGGACCCCACCGTCCGGCCGGAAGGGTCCGTTGCTGGTCTTCCGCCAGGCTCATAGGCCGTTGACGAGCACCCCGAAACCTTCAGTGGCGGCGAAACGCTTGGCGATGACACCTTGATACTCGGGGGAGTTGTACCAGGTGTGGAAATCGTCTTTGGAGGCGAACTCCAGCAACACGGTGCGACTACCGGCCGGCGTTCCCTCGACGGTCTCAGACTCGTTGTCGGCGGCCAGCACCTTGATCGGGACCACGCCCAGGCTGGGTCCCACCGACTGCATGTAGTCGTTAAGGATGGGCATGTCTTTGATGGCGCAATTCACGACGAAATAGGCGGACATGGCGTTGATCATGGCATGCCGATCGGCGCGGCACGATCCAGAGGCCGCTCACCAAGGGTTCCCGTAACGGTGTCGGGTCTCGGTGACGGTTTGCTCGCGCAGCCAACGCGCCAGCTCAACGCGACCGTGGCCAACCACCGGGTCCTCCAGCAGGCTCAGCCAGTGCTGGCGGGCGGCTCGCCACAACGGTTTCCCCACCGGACCCAGCACCCGCAGCCGCGCCACCGGTTCGTGGTCACCCGATTCCAGGCGTTCGGCCAGTTCATCTTGGGATTCGACCACCACGTCGAGCAGTCCAAGCCGGCCGGGACGTAGCCAGGCGGGCGGCCGCAGGGCGGTGCTGATTAACACCGCGGTCCCGGTGGTGACGGCGGCCAGCAAGGCCCGGGCCTGGTCGCCTGGCGCGGTATCGGCTTCAACTCGAACCAAGCAGGCTGCCTCCAACGCCCGGTAACGAAACCGGTTCCGCTCAGCCGATAAGGCGCTGGGATCGTGCTCGACGTTGAAATGGGTGTCCCACCAGTGCTCGTAGCTGGCCGCCGCGGCCCAGAGTTCCTCGTTGCGGCCCTCGCTGTTCAAAAGCAGCAGCGCGGCCCGCAGATCGTTTCGACCGATGGGGTGGCGCGACGCTCCCGGCTCCGGTGCCGTGCCGTTCGAACGCGCCGGCGAACCCGCGGTCCCCTCCTGCCAGGTGCCCAGAGAGGGCACGTAGTTCGGTCCGCCGGCCTTGGCGCCGGGGCCTACGGCGGAGCGTTTCCAGCCGCCGAAGGGTTGACGACCTACGACGGCACCGGTGATCGGACGGTTGACGTAGGCGTTGCCGACCTCAACGTGGTCAAGCCACCAGGCAATCTCGGCGTCGTCGAGGCTGTGCAACCCTCCGGTGAGCCCAAAGGTGACCTGGTTCTGCCACCTCGTCGCCTCTTCCAAGGAGGCGGCCGTCATGACCCCCAACACCGGTCCGAAGCATTCCGTCTGATGGAACCATGAACCGGGCCGCACCCCGATTTTCACCCCTGGCCGCCACCCCAGGGCGGTGGGCCACGCCACCCCGTCGGCCAAGGGCTGGGGTTCGACCAGCCAGGACTCGCCCGGCTCCAAGGTGGTCAGCGCTCGGTACAAATCCGGCCCAGGCGGGGCGATCAAGGGGCCCATCATCGCGGCCAGATCGTGGGGGGAGCCCACGGGAAGGCTGACCACTGCGTCGCGGAGTTGGCGCAGAAAAGTCCGATCCTCGAGCACCCGTTGATCAACGATGGCCAGGCTGGCGGCAGAGCATTTCTGGCCAGCGTGGCCGAAGGCGGAACGAACAATGTCTCTCACGGCCAGGTCTACATCGGCGGTGGCGCTGACCACCATGGCGTTCTTTCCGCTGGTTTCGGCGTGCAACACCAGATCGGGCCGCCAGTCGGTGAACAGCCGGGCGGTGTCCGCCGCTCCAGTCAGCACTACCGCGCCGACCCCGGGATGGGTGATCAGGCGACGCCCTCGTTCGTCTTCTGGCGCCTGCAGGCAGACCACCAGATCCTTGGGCACCCCGGCCCGATGCAGTTGGTTCACCAGGAACTGGCCCAGTCCGGCCGTCTGGGGGGCCGGTTTGAGGATCACCGCGTTGCCTGCGGCCAGAGCGGCCAGCACCCCACCGGCGGGTATAGCGTAGGGAAAGTTCCACGGAGACACCACGACCACGACGCCGCGGGGCCGGTGGGTGAGGCCCTCGAGCTTCGTCAATGCCACCGCCCCCTCGCCGTAATATCGAGCGAAATCGACCGCTTCGGACACCTCCGCGTCGGCCTCGGCCACCACCTTGGCCGCCTCGCTGACCATGGCGGCAATGGCCTGGCCCCGCTCGGCCTCCATCACCGCGCCAACCCGGCGCAGCACCTGGCGCCGCCTGTCGCCGGTGGTGTTGGCCCATTGCTGGCCGGAGGCCGCGGCGCGGGCCACCGCCGCGTCGACCTCGTCGAGGGAACGGGGTGGTTCGGCCGCTGCCACCGGCCGGTAGTCGGCCAGTTGCCGGTGCAACCAAACGCGGTTGGCGGCCACCGCGAAGTCGGTATCGGGGGCGTTGCTGAACACCTGGTCGTCTTGTTCGGGGACTGGCGTTGGCGGGCGGCGTTGATCGCGCCGAGCAGCGGTGGAGGGCTGGTTACGATCGCGCACGGAGTAGAGGAAACGTTGGCGCTCATCGGCGCGAGCCACGCGATCCCCGGCCAGGCGGTGTAGTTGGGCCAAATAGTTTTGGGGCGCTGTGTTCTCCTCCAGTCGGCGGGACAGATAGGCAATGGCCGAAGAGAAATCGCGTCGTGCCGCCACTGGGGTGTAGAGAACCATGCGGCGGGCTCGTTGGGCGACGATGCTCACCTGGGTTTCGGCCATACCCTCCAGCATCTCGATGTCGAGGTGGTGGCCGATCTGTCGACGATCGGCCAAAAGCAGTGCAAAACACACGTCGAAGAGATTGTGGGAGGCCACTCCGACCCGAACCGCCTGGGTGTGCTCGGGCCGCAGCGCCCATTCCACCAGCCGCTTGTAGTTGGCGTCGACCTCGGCCTTGGTGGGGTAAGGCGCTGGCACCCAACCGGCCAACTCGGCTTCGACCCCTTCCATAGCCAGGTTGGCTCCTTTGACCAGGCGGACCTTGATGAAGCCCCCGCCGTCGGACCGGCGCTGCTGCGCCCATTCGGTGAGTTCCATGAGGGCGGCCAGGGAGTCGGGCAGATAGGCCTGTAACACGATGCCCACCTCAAGGCCGTGCCGGGCGGGGCTGGTCGCCCCACTGGCGTGCTCGGTGGGTGGATCGGTGGGTGGATCGGTGGGTGGATCGACGCCAAGGGCTCGGCGGAAGGTGGCCACGGTCAACGCGAGATCGCGGTATTCCTCCATATCCAGGTTCACGAAGGTCCGCGGCTGGGTTTGGGCGGCGGCTTCATAGATCCGACCCAGGCGTGGGGCCAACCGCTCAACGGTCTGGTCGAAGGCAAGGACGGACAGGTTGGCGGCGATGGCGGAGAGCTTCACCGAGACGTAGCTCACCTCGGGGTCGCGCACCTGGGCCAGGACCCGTTCCAGTCGATCGTTCGCCTCGAATTCACCCAGGACAGCCTCGCCGAGGACGTTGATGTTGGAAACCACCCCGACCGCCTGCCGTCGCTGCAGGTGGCGATGGAGCCGGAAAGGGGCGGCGTCGAGCACTACGGATCGGCTGGCCTGGCGCAGCCGGGCCCGCACCAAGGCCATGACCGGAGACGGGGCCGCCGCCGCGGCCACCGCCGCGACACGCAGCGCCACCCGCTCGATGGGGGGGAACGCGGCGGGAATGCGGTCATGGGTGATGAGACGACGGAGCTGCTGGGCGGCCACCCCTGCATCGGTGGCCCGCAGCACCCGATCGGTCAGATGAAAGACGAATCGTTTGGCCTCGGGGTCCTCGCTCAGCCTGGCCATGAGGGTGTCCTGCCGGCGTTGTGCTCGGCTGCGGGGCAGGGCGGCCGCTTGGGCCAGCAACGCTTCGGCCAGGTCGGCGGCTTGCCGGGACAGCTCTGCTAGCGGGTCCGTTTCGCCTGGCCCCTCGGGCGCCTGATCGGCCTGGGAATGTGCACCGCTGGGCATGGCCGGCCTCCTGGTATCACTGCGGGGAAAGCTTCCCACGACGATCCCCCTTGGCGGCGACCCAGGTCGCGCCGCCCCCGACGCTCAGGTCTGCATAGGCCCCCGGAGTGGCAGGGTTGAGAAAAGCTGACAATGCAACAGGGGATTGTCGATGCCGGCGGCCAAGGCGGCGGTGGCCTCCAGCGCCCCCGGCCGCCCCCGTCCGGCCGCCACCATCTGGGCGCGAACGATGTCTTCTCGCAGCCCGGCCCGGGCGCTGAGCCCGATCCATTCGTCGAGCGCAGCATCGACCTGGTCGGGCCTATGGGCGTTGAACAACGCCGCCCGCCGAGCCAGGATCTGGGCCTGGATCCACACGTAGGGCCGGGCGCCCCGACAGGCCTGCCGGCGAGCGTTGTCGATGGCGTTCAGGGCCGCCCCGAACGCACCGGTAGCGGCGGCCACGCCGGCCAGCCCGTGGGTGGCGAAGGCTTGCAGCCCCGGATCGCTGGACCGTTGGGCTAACGCCGAGGCGTGCTCCAAGTGTTGACGGGCCGCCTCGGGTCGACCTTGGGCCAGCTCCACCTCAGCCCCGAGCGCTTCGGGCCAGGGCAGGAAGGCGGACCAACGTTCGCCCCGGGCAATGCGGGCGGCCTCGTCGAGAGACTCAGCAGCCTCATCCAGTTCGCCCAGCAGTAGCTGCAGACGACCGAGCATGGCCAGGGACCAGCCGGCCTTGCGGTGGCGTTGGGCGCGCTGCGCGCAGGCGAGGGAGTCCTGTAGGGCGGTTCGGGCATCGAGGTAACGGGCCTCGTCACACAGGCTCATGCCCTGAATGCCCAGTATGGAGGCGAGCTGGCTGTCATCACCACCGGCCAACGCGGTGGCGGTGGCCAAGCGCTGCTCGCCCTCCAAGCGATAACCGGCCTGCACGTGCAAGAAGCCGAGCTCCCGTTGGGCAACGCCAGCACTTTGATCATCACCGGCGTTGACCGCGGCGGCCAGGCCGCGGCGCAACATCGTCTCTGCTTCCAGAAAGCTGTTGCCCACCCGCACCAACGACGCTCCGAAAATGCTCAACGCCCGGGCTAACAACGCCCTGTCGGTGCCGGCCTCTGCACCCGTCACCGCCGTGCGTAGGCAGTCGATGCCGGCATCCACCGCCCCAGCCGCGATGGCCGCCCGCCCCGCGTCAAGGTTGGCCCAGATCTCCGCCGCCCCCGCGGTCCCGCCGGCGCCGTTCGGGTCTATTGGGTTGGCCCTTGGGACCGCCGCCGCCCGCAGCGACGCTGAAGGCGGCTCCGCGAACTCGGCTCGTAACAGTCTGGTCGCAGCCGCCAGTTGGCGCTGAGCGGCGGCGGGGTCCCCGCTGTCGGCTAAACAACGAATCAACAGGGCCTGATGGCTCTCATCCAAAGGATTGGATTCGACCAATCGGGCGGCTAGACCGATGGCGCCGGCCGCGGTTCCCTGCGCCAAAGCGGTGTGGATGCGTTCGACCAGCACCGCCTCGACGAGGGCGGTCAGGCGCCGGCGGGTAACCAGAAGCCACGCTTCGAACCCGGGGCTGTCGCGGAAGTAGAACGACTCCAACAACTCGCCCGGTACCTCCACATCGCTCCAACGCCCCGCCTGAATGTCCAGGACATCCACCTGGGCTCCCGTTGGCAACACCACCTGCACAGGATCCCCGCCGATGCTGACATCGGGACCCAATGCCCGGCGCAGGGAAGCAATGCTCCAGCGCAAGGCGGCCAGCGGGTCTCCCGCGTCGGAGAAAAGCAACGACGCCAGATGAGCCCGCGAGGTGGCCCGCCCGCTGAGCAGCACATAGGCCAGCACCGCCCAAGGCTTTCGGCCGCGCACCGCAGGGCCGACGCCGTTGGCGGGCTCGATACCCGGTGAGCCCATGAGCACCAAGGTGAAGCTCATGGCCCCACCCTGACACCTGCGCCGGCCATCGTCCAGCGAGTCTGCACGATGGCCAACAGCAGCGGGAGCCAGGATGATCACAACCGGGCGATGTTCGCCTGGTTTCGGTGCTCGGTTCAGCCGTCGACGCGGAAGCCGACTTTCATGGTGACCTGGGTCTGGTGCACCGATCCGTCGCGGATGGAGCCACGGATCTGCACCACCTCAAACCAGTCCAAGCTGTGCAGGGTAGTGGCGGCCCGGGCCAAGCCGTTGCTGATGGCTTCATCCACGCTGCCCTGGGCAGTGCCCACGATCTCTGTCAGGCGGTAGGTGGGGTAAAGCAGGTCGTGCACGTTGTCCGGCGCCGGCTGGGCCTGGGTGTTGAGGTCGCCCATGGTCGCTCCCTTCGAAGGGTTTGCTTGATTCCGTCAGTGTGCGCCCTCCCCGTTTGCGCAGCCGTGTGACGCCGCCGGATCTTCCTGGCGTCAGCGCTGGTCCGAATGTTCGCCATTGGTTTGATGCGCTCGCCCGATGCGCCGGCCCGATGCGCCGGCCCGATACGGGAAATAATTCTCCTCGCCTGTCTGTCACCCGTTTTGCCGGCCTTGGGCGTCTGTACTTCTGGAAGGCACGGCATCGAGAACTCGACGCCGGAATGGAACCGAGCGGGAGGCTGCTATGAACACGGCGCATAAGACAGTAGGAAAAGCATTTGGGCGACGATTGGCGTTGGGAGCGGTGGCTGGGGTGGCCGCCCTGGCCCTGGCGGCGCCGACGGCACTGGCTGATGACGGCGGCCATGACGATGATCGGCGTATCCGCGCCGCGGGCCCGTTGCGGGACCTGCGGCCTCTGATCGCGGACCCCACCGATGGCGCCACCGCGCAGGTCAAGGTGGACCAAGAAGACGGCGAGACCGAGGTGTCGTTGAAGATCCAAGGCCTGGACCGGGGGTCGGTAGGCCGGCAGTTGGGGGCCCATGTGCACGTGGGCCCTTGCGTGGCCGGCAATGGGGGCGCGGCTGGCCTGCATTTCAATATCACCGGCGGCATCACACCGGCCAACGAGGAGACCGAGGTTTG
>JANPEN010000332.1:0-2185 GCA_031422955.1 Acidimicrobiia bacterium | reverse complement strand
CGTCATCGGCAGCCAGGCCGCCTACGAGGTAGACGGGCACGCGCAGGAGTTCAAGACATTGATCGAACGAGCAATCCAACAAAGTGACATGGAGGGCCACGAGCCGGCCGACTACTTGCGAGGGGTGCTGCTGCTCACCCTGGTCTGGCTCAATGACTGGCCGATGTTCAGCCACACTGCGAAGGCATTGAGGGGATCGCCCATAGCGTCTCTGCGAGCCATGGGTTGGACGATGCTCGGTCTGGTGAGCGAGTTTCGCGACCATGACCAGAGCCGCTACTTTCTGCAGAAAGCGGGGGCCACCGTGGAGTCGGTGCCGGCCTCGAGTCGCGACCAGAACGTCCGCATCGCCTCCGGCCTGTTGGCCTATAGCCGAGCGGTGCTGGCCGGGTCCGAGGGAGACTACGCGACCGCGCTCCTTGAGGCCCGACACGCCCTCGCCGTGGAGGTGGCGAATGGCTACCACACCATCGTCACGATTCGAGGAACTAACCTCGAGGCCGCCTGTCAAATTCTCCTCGGTGAACCTGCCAAGGCGCTCGAGACCATTTCTACCTTGGACGAGTTCGATCTGACTTTCTTTAACAACGACGAGATCCGGGCATTGGCGTACCTCAAGATGGACGAGGTAGTTCAGGCAGAGCGCATCATCCGCAACCACGCCCTACGAGCCGCCACAGGCCGAATCAGCGGTGAAGCCTGCGACAGCGCCCTACTCCTCGCCGGCCTGGCCCACGCAGAGGGCGACGATGTTACGGCGGTGGCCCTGCTGCTTCACATGGGGATCGGCCACCGGCCCGCCACCAGAATGTTCAGCAGCCACCTGGCCGCCCGCCTCGGAGTCACCGCCGAACACGAAGAAGGGCAGCGGCGGGCATTTGGCTACGACCTTGACAGCGAGCCCGGCCCCCTCGGAGCGCACCTAGCGATGACCGCCCTCCGGCAGGAACTCATTCGTCGAGGCTGGAACGAGCCCGCTGTTGACCTGAAACGGTCGCCCGTCTGCCACCCGTGAACTCGGACTGCCCCCGACCTCGCGTCCAGCATCGCCCGGCAAGGCCGACGCGGCACCCCACAGGGCAGTATCACCGCAGCCGAGGATCGTGGGAGACTTGTACATGGCCCAGATCTGGGTGGCGGACACCGAACCGAATGAACGTCTGAGGTTGTACACAAGGGGCAACGCCGGCGAGGTTTTTCGCCACGTGATGACCGCGCTGACCGGCACCCTCATCGGAGACTCGGTCCGCCAGGCTCAGACAGAGGCCGTTGTCGAGATGGGGGTCCTGCGTCCTCACGAGGTCACCGGCCAATCTGTGGGGTCCGGAGTGTTCGGCGGGTACCTGTACTTGAACGGTTCGGCCCTACGACTCTTCGGCGTGCGCATGCTTGGCATGACAACGAAGGATGCCGACGATCAAGTTATGGGCGAAGTCGCCGACCTCCCGCCCTACCGGCCCGCCAAGGGTGACCGTGACCTGGTCGCGACGTTCAGGCTGAGCCGCTACGTGTCCAAGCTGCTCCGCTCACAGGACCTCACCGCCTTGGACCGCGCCCGCCATGACGCACGCGACTGGCTCTCGACCATGCCCGACCTCGCCACGGCAACGGACGAGCAACTCCTTCGCTGGCTGGACACGTTCCCGCCCCGCTAGGCGGCCAGCATGAAGCGACTGCTGCAATTCAGCATGCTGGCGGGCGCACCCCGTGGATTGCTCGACCGGGCACTAGCCCGCAAGGCCATGCCACCGGGAATCGCCAACCGGATCGTCGGAGGCACGGGTGACATCGATTCGGCCCAATTGGCGAAGGGTCAGTGGGCGCTCGGCCGTCTGGTGGCCACCAGCCCTACGCTCACCGAAGCGTTCGACCGAGGTCTCTACGACATCGTGGGACGCACCCGCGACACGCCTTTAAAGGCGGCCATCGACGCTTTTCTCGACGAACACGGCCACCGAGGAAACAACGAATACGAGCTCGCCACACCAGCTTGGGCCATGGACCCCGCCCCGGTCTACGCAGCCATCGCCTCAGGGCCTGCCCGGGTAGTCCTCGACCCTGCGGATCCACGCGAACTCGAACCCGGCGATGTCCTCGTCTGCGCCATCACCGACCCCTCCTGGACGCCGCTGTTCCTCGCGGCAGCCGCCGTCGTGTGTGATACCGGCGCGGTACAGAGCCACGC
>JANPEN010000331.1:0-6317 GCA_031422955.1 Acidimicrobiia bacterium | reverse complement strand
GTGGTGCCGCTGCACGTGCTCGGTCCGGCAACGATGCCGCACTACTGGGACCAGCCTGCCCACGAACCCGAGGTGTGGGGCACGGAGTTCCTGCGCCGGTTGTGGCACGCCCCCCGTGCGCCGCTCCAACTGCGCTCCGGGGCGGTCAGCCGTCAGATCCTAGATGCGGCCCAAGTTCTCGACATCGACCTCATCGTGCTGGCGTGGACCCAACACCTCGACCCCGGGCGCAGCCGTGTGCTCCAAGACGTTATCGCCGCGTCAACTGTGCCGGTGCTTGTGGTTCCCATCAGGAAGTTGGACGGTTCTTCGGAAACGCTCATGCTTCAACGAACGGGACCACATCGAAACCGCCCTCGGGGCGAGCGAGCACCAGCAACCGAGCATCACGGCCAGCTCTGATGGCGTCAAGCACCGCCGCGCTGTCGAGCTCGCCGAAGGTGAGGAACGGTTGGCTGCCAGGGATCGCCGCTCCCAGATCAGCCGCAACCACCGGGCACCACAGGCGAACTCGGATTCCCAGTTCCTCAGCGATGGCCTTGGCTGTCGCCTCGCCGGCCGCAGAAAGCAACACCACCTCACGCACCGGGCACCGTGATCTACCTGTTTCGGATCTTCCTGCTTCGGGTACGGCGATGTGGTCCTCCCGGTACACCAACGCGTGGTAAGCGGCGACCACGCCAGTGGTCAACACCAGCCCGAGCGGGATCCGCATCTGCAGAACTGTCTCGACACCGGCTTGGCCGCGCGCCATGTCCTCGAAGACCACGATGAGCAATACCACCAGGCTCACCAACGCCACTGAAGCGGCCGTGCCCAAAAGCACGAGGAGGTACACCCGTCGCGTCATCGCTCGGCGCTCGCTCTCGATGGCCGCGTCGCGTTGCGCCCGACGCCAGAACACGGCCCACACGGGAAGACCGACGATCATCAAGGTCACGGACCGCACCACGGCGTTGGCGACAGGCCGCCCAACTGCGAGCTGGTCCGATACGGCGATCGCTTCGAGGAGGGCGGCGATGGCCAGGGTGACCGCAACGGCGATCACCACCAGCCCAACACCGGCGGCGAGGTACTGGTAGACGGCTTCGACATCCCGTCGGTCACGGGTGCCCCGCGGCCCGAGTACGCCACGGTGATACCGCCAGCCGGCGAGGCCCACCGAAATGGTGGCGAGCGCACCGGGGACCAGTTCGAAGTGCATCGCTGCGGTTGCCGCGGCGGGGTCCGCGAAGACCCAAATCAGCCCGGCGTGCACGAGCCGCGCCGTGCCGATCACCGCGGTTACCAGGCCGCCCAGAACACCAACCAGCAGCACGAACACGTACCAGCCGCCCGACCGAGTCCCACCTACGGCGTGGCGAAGCCAATACCACCACCAAACCACGGCTCCGATGGTCGCGGCGGCCACCGAGCGCCGCACCTCCAGACTGGCTTCATTGGCCAGAAGCGTGAGAAAAGCGGCGTCGTAGAGGACACGCCACGCATGCAGCAGGGCCAGACCAACGCCCAACGCGAGCGTGAACAGACCGAGGGCAGACCCGAAGAGCAGATCGATCCCGACAGGGGACTCCGGCCGGCGCGCACGGGCGCCCAGGCGCCAATGCACGGCCCAAACGCCCGTCCAGGTCAAGGACCGACCCACCGATGAGCCCTCCAGCGCACCGGCTAGCCCAACCGAGGAAAGCAGGCTGTACCAAGCGGGCATGGCCACCAGCAGTCCCAGGCCGGCTGCGAGCGTGACGTATAGCGCCCAAGCCGACGAGCCGGACTCATTGGCATCAACGGCCAGGCGGTGGCGCGTCCACAACGCGAGGCCGCTGAGCACCGGCACACCGGCCACCGTGAAGGCCAAGGAGCGCGCCAAACCAGCCGGATCAGCGAGGAGCTCGCCGGAACGAGGCCAGGCGTACGCCATCAAGCCGGCCACGCCCTCGGCCACGAGCACCACGGACGCCAACAGCAAACCCAACCGGAACAGTTGGCTGACGAGCCCACGGAAATCGCCCCGATGGCTCGATCCGGCGAAGGAAGGGCCTGCGCCAAGGAGCCGCGCCATGCCGTACACGACAGCGGCCACCGCCGCGAGACCGAATAGCAGGCCGAACAAGCTCATCACCGAGCTACCTTCGCTGCGTCGGGTTCAGGGGCCACCCTCACGGCCCCACCCTCACCAGGCAGTCGTAAAACGGCCAAGGCGCTTCGGAGATACGCCAGCCTTCAGCAGTTCGGGTCAACACCAGCGTCGCATTCACGGTGGACTCGTTCGTATCGAACAACCCTGCGCCGAAGGACTCGGTGATGGCCACCTCCACCGTGGCCTCGTCGCCCTCAGCGAAGGCGTTCACCAGTACGACCCGAGATATCCGAGGGTAGTATTGGCTACTGCGGCTAACCGGACATCGCTCACGGAACTCCTCAGTCAGTTGCTCGGTGGCGTCCTGCCTGCGGTTGTCAACGACCGCTCGCAGGAAGGCCTGTACGGTCGCCTCGGGCGTGCCCGCCTCGAATCGTGGCGTATCCCGAGTGGCGCCGACGATGAGGGCGACAACGAGCAAAACCACCAGCATCGCCGCCACCCCGCCGAGCACTATCCGATGCTTCCTACTCCAACCATGCTCCGTCACTGGGGTGATCATCGTGCCGCAGGGACTGGCAGGATCGCGACCAACGTCCCAAACCGCCTGAGGGCGAACCAGGACCGTTGGTCGGGGTCAGGCTGGTCGGGGTCAGGCAACGTGGCTGACGATCGCGGATGGGCGGCTAGCGACGCGCGCCAACCTCTCCAGCTCCCGTTGCATGAGCCCGAAGATGGCCTCGCCAATCTGGAAGGAGCGCTCGCCTGGCAGCATCGGCGAACGCGACTCGGCCTCCAATTCCAGCCGGAACGTAGCTCCGTGGCCCGGTGCAGGGGTCAGCTCGACCAAACCGCGTACGACCAGCACTTCGCCGTTGAGATGGAGCCGTCGAAGCCCAGACCAACCGCCCCTCGCCGGTGCCGGCACCCAGGACTCCACCCATTCGAAGTCCACCGCCTGAGCCCGAGGAGCAGGCGGCGCCGCGGTTGCCCACGGAATAACCGGCAGGGTGGCACGGACCCGAGTCCGGATCAAACCTCGGTCAACCGTGTGTTCCACCATGGTGACCGCGCAAGCGCCCTCGGCTGCGAGCCGACCGGCGAGGCCACCTGGGGCCATGAGGACTCGCGCCACATCGGCAACATCGGCCTCGACGTCAAGGACTGCATTCCAGCGCATGGGACACACTTGCCGGTCCCGAACCGAGCCACTAGGGCCGAAAGGCACCTCCGAAGGGCGACCTTCGCCGTCCTTGCCGTGACCGGGGACCACGCCGCATGGGATGTTTCGACCCCCGGGACGGACTTTGGGTGGTTGATCATCGAATGTATAACTGGATACTGCACCGCAGTTAGCAAAACTCATCGCTCGAGGGTTTCCATGTGGAGGCGCTTGAGCAGCGCGGAGTTGATGATGACTGACAGGCTGGACAGCGCCATGGCCGCGGCCGCGATGATCGGGTTGAGAAACCCGAGCGCGGCCACCGGGATGGCGGCGGTGTTGTAGGCAAAGGCCCAGAACAGGTTTTGATGGATCTTGCGCATCGTGGCGCGCGACAAGCGGATGGCGACGGCAACGTCGCGAAGGTCGTCGCGGATCAGGACGAGCCCGCCGGTCTCCTTGGCGACGTCAGACCCCGAGCCAATGGCCACGCCGATGTCCGCGGTCGCCAGTGCGGGGGCGTCGTTGATGCCGTCGCCCACCATGGCCACCACCTCGCCCGCGTCGCGCAGCCTTTGGATCTCAAGGGCCTTGTCCTGGGGCAGGACACCGGCGATAACCCGCTCGATGCCAACTTGGCGGGCGATGGCCCGAGCGGTGCGCTCGTTATCCCCGGTCAACATCACAACGTCGACGCCGTCGCGCTGCAGTTGGGCGACGGCGTCCCGGGCGTTGCCCTTGACGGTGTCCGCCACCGCGATGACCGCAGCCAACTGGCGGTCGAGCGCAAGCAGCATGGCGGTCTTGCCTTCTTCTTCGAACCGCAGCAACGTCGCCTCCGCGTCCTCGGAGACGAGTACGGCGCGGTCCGTCATGAGACGGCGGTTACCGAGCAGCACCTCGCGGCCCTCGACCCGGACGCGGAGTCCGCAACCCGGGATCGCCTCGAAACCCTCCGCGGCGGGGAGCTCGGTGCCGTCCATGGTGGCGCGGTGAACGATCGCAGCGGCAAGAGGGTGTTCGCTGCCTGCCTCGGCGGCGGCGGCGAGGCGCAGCACCTCGGCCTCGGTCAGCTCGGAGCTTGCTCCCAACGCCGGGAGAACAACCACATCGGTGACAGTGGGTTCGCCTTTCGTAAGGGTGCCGGTCTTGTCGAACACCACGGTGGTGAGCTTCACCGCCCGCTCGAGGTGCTCGGCGCCGCGGATGAGGATGCCTGCCTCCGCGCCCTTGCCGACCCCGACCATGAGCGCGGCCGGGGTGGCGATCCCGAGCGCACAGGGACAGGCGATGATCAGCACCGCGATGAAGGCGAGGATCGCCTGGGGCAGGTTCCCAGCCACGGTCCAGCCGATGAAGCTGGCCAGCGCGACGAGGACCACGGCGGGCACGAAATAGGCGGTAACCCGGTCAGCGATCCGCTGGATCTGGGTCGAGGACGTCTGTGCCTCCTCCACCAGGGCGATGATCTGGTTGAGCGTCGTCTCCGTCCCGACCCGGGTGGCCCGGAACTGGAACGAACCGGTGGCGTTGAGGGTGCCACCGATTACTGCGTCGCCCGGGCCCTTCTCGACAGGGATGCTCTCACCGGTCAGCAGCTTCTCGTCCACCGCAGAGGCGCCGTTGATGACCTCACCATCGGTGGGGACCTTCTCCCCGGGGCGCACGACGACAACGTCTCCCAGTAGGAGCGTCTCGGCCGGCACCTCCATCTCCAGGCCGTCGCGGATCACCTGGGCGGTGGCGGGGCGCAGGTCCATGAGCTTGCGCACCGCCGCGGAACTCTTTTTCTTGATGATGTCCTCCATGTACTTGCCCAAGAGGACGAATGCGATGATGACCGCGGAAACCTCGAAGTAGACAGCCCGCTCCTCGACCTCGACGGGGAGGAGGTCGGGGGCGAACACAACGACAACGCTGTAGAGGTAGGCGACACTGGTGCCCATCGCCACCAGGAAATCCATGTTGATGGCCCTCGAGCGAATCGCCTGCCACGCGCCCTTGTAAAACCCCCAACCACCGATGAACTGCACCGGGGTGACAAGGATCATCATCCACACACCCCAGTTGAACCACGGCAGCGCGCCGAACGGCACCCAGGTGAGCAACGTGGCCCCGGTGGCCAGGCCAAGGAAAACCGCTACGCGCATGATGGCCAGGATCAACACCCCGGTCATGGCGATGGTCACCCGGCGCTTGAGGTGGCGTAGTTCCGTCTCGGGGGACTCGAAGGTGCGCTGGCAGCCGCTACTGCAGAAGTAGTAGGTCCGGCCGTTGGCCTCCGCACGCAGCGCGGTGGCCGTGTCGACCATCATGCCGCATACCGGGTCGCGCGCGGTCTCCGAGGCCTTGACGGCACGACCCCCGCGGTTGCCGTGGTCGGCGTCGCCTGGGTGCTCCTCGGGGCGAAAGGTGGGCGCGGCCGACGTTTCGACCGCCACGTTCTCGGAATGGATCTTCGACCTCATAGGGCGATGGTCGCCCTTCGCGGCCCCGACGGCATCCGGGGCGGCCGCTGATCAAGGTCGGGGGAAACTACGCGTCCGAGACCGCGACCGGTCCGCCTCGGCTGGCCATAGCCACCACGTCATAGCGATCGGAAGACCGCGTAGTCCGCGTAGTCCGCCACATGCGGATCCGTTGTCGCCCCGGATGGCCGCCGCCCGGCCGTTGTGGCCTCTTTGAGCTCACAGGATTGTGCGTCGAGGAGGTATCGCGATGATGTGGTGGTCTGGACATTGGGGTTGGGGTTGGGGTGGCTGGCTGGTGATGTCGCTGGGCATGGTTGCGTTCTGGGGGTTGGTGATATGGCTGTTCCTGAACGTCATCCGGACGACCTCACGGACCAGCTCAGACAGCGCCTCACTCCCCACGGGCACGCCAGAGGACATCCTCGGGGAGCGTCTCGCCCGTGGGGAGATCGACGAGGACGACTACCGGCGCCGCTTGAACGCCCTGCACGCCTCCCAAGCCGTCGGCCCACCGCCCAAAGCGGGTGGGCAGTGACCGGTTACGGGTACGGAGTGTGGTTGTTGGTCCTCGTGAACTCGGCGATCTTCATCATCTTCGCGGCGAGTT
>JANPEN010000330.1:0-2014 GCA_031422955.1 Acidimicrobiia bacterium | reverse complement strand
CACTTGTCGCTGCAGGCGTCGGCGGAGGCGGTGCTGGTCGCGACGAGCGGGGTCACGGAGAGCGCGCCCTTGCGTCTGAGGGTGTCGCCCAACCGTATCGACGAGCGTCTCCTGGCCGAGTTGCGCAGCACGTTGAGCGAGCACCCCGGCGACATCTCCGTCTTCATTCAGCTGGCCGAGCGGACGCTTCGCCTGCCCGAACAGTTCTCTGTCGATACCTCGAATGGGCTGGTAGGAGCCCTACGGGCCCTGCTGGGCGAAGACTGTGTGGCGGTGTGAGTTTGCATCAGGGGGTGGCCAGCGGCTGAAATAGTAGGCGTTGTCCAATGCCGATGCTGGGGGCTGTAGCTACGATGGCGACCCTTGTCGTGACCAAGGACTGCACTGCGCTGTGCGATGCCGATCTGGCAGAAATGGCGGAGCTGTGCGGGGGATCCGGTCGGGCTTTCGAGATCGGCGTGCTGTCCAAGCAGGCCGAGGCGTGGGTGCTGGTCACCCTGGCCCGAGATGACCATGACTCCCTCGTGGGCTACTCCTTCTGTACCCTGGAACGCATCGGGGGCACGCCGAGCGTGCTGATCGGCTTGGCCTCCATCGCGGTGCAGGATGACCGGGAGGAGATCCTCGCCTCCATCATGCGGGACCAGATGCGCCGCGCCGTGCTGGCCTTCCCCGATGAAGACGTGCTGGTCGGCTCGCGCCTGGCCGCGCCCTCCACCTTCGGGGTGCTGGCCACCTTCAACGACATCATCCCCCGCCCCGACCACAAGGCGTCGGGCGAGGAACGGGCGTGGGGTCGGCGGTTGGCCAAACGGTTCGGCATCGAGACCACCGCCTACAACGACCGCAGTTTCATCGTCACCGGTGACGGGTCGCTCCCGCCCATCTTCGACTACATCGGCCATGACCACGTCGAGGTGGAACCGGCTGTGGTCGCCTTGTTCGAGCTGCTGGATCTCGCCAACGGCGATGTGCTTATCGGCTTCGGTTGGGCCATGGCCGAAGATCTCGATGCCCTGTTGAAAGAGGCCGGAGTTTTCTGATGGCTGCGTTCTGATGGCGGAAATCGAGACCCTGGCCTGGGGGTACGGCCTGCTGGAAGGGCCCAGGGTCGATGTCGAGGACAACCTGTACTTCGCCGACGTTCCCAACGGTGGGGTGTTCTGCCGCCATCCCGACGGCCGCGTCGACACCGTGGTGCCCAAACGCCGGGGGGTGGGCGGCTTGGCGCTGCACGCCGACGGTGGTGTGGTGGTGTCTGGACGCGACATCAGCCATGTGCGAGACGGCGTGAGCCGCCAACTGGCCACCTTCGATGCCCTTGGCACCAACGACTTGTTCGTCGATGCCGCCGGCCGGGTTGTGGTGGGCACGCTCAAATCCAACCCCTTCGACCTGGACGGCACCCTGGGGGGTGAACGCACCCCTGGGGACTGTTGGCGTATCGACGCCCCTGGCCAGCTGACCCTGCTCTACGGCGGGATCGGCTTGACCAACGGCATCGGCTACTCGCCTGACGGGTCCGTCATCTATCACGCCGACACCTCCTCCAACGCCGTCGTAGCCCACGACGTGGCGGCCGACGGGAGCTGTGGGAACCGCCGCAACCTGGTCCAACGCGACGGTTTCCAGCCCGACGGGCTGGCCGTGGATGAAGCGGGCGTGGTGTGGGTGGCCGAGTACGGCGGTGGTTGTGTGACCGGTTTCGCCGTCGACGGCTCCGTGTTGGCAACGGTGGCGGTGCCGGCCAAGCTGGTAACCTCGGTGTGCTTCGGTGGGGCCGACCGGCGAGACCTGTACGTCGTGTCCGCCGACAACACGGAGGACCGCCAGCGCGGCGGCAGCGTGTTCCGGACCCGGATGGACGTAGCCGGACTGGCCGTACCGCTGGTGCGTATCTGAGCGCTTGACGCCAGCGTGGAGTTCGCCGAGGTGGTGCGGGGCCGACGCATGTGCCGTTCCTTCAAGACCGATCCGGTCGAGCCAGCCGTCGTCGAGGGGCTGCTGCGGCTGG
>JANPEN010000329.1:0-9330 GCA_031422955.1 Acidimicrobiia bacterium | reverse complement strand
ACTTCGCCACCCCCTCGCTGCTGGCCGCCGCCTGCGGGATGGCCTGGAACCAGCAGTCCTACACCGAGGCGCCCGTGCATCTGGTGTTGCCGCTGGTGCCCTATTCCACCGCCGCCCTGGCCGCCACCGCGGCGGCCTCTGGGCTGTTGCTGCGGGCCCGCACCGGCGCCGCCCCCACCTACGAGGTGTCCCAGGTAGCCGGGGCGGCCGCCTTCCAACTGGAGCAGTTCCGCCACGGGGACTTGGTCGAGGAGCGCCCAGGGTCCGCCCCCATGGGCTCCAAGGGTCGGGTGCCCATCTACCGGTTGTTCCGCTGCGCCGATGATCGTTGGCTGTTCGTGGCCTGTGGCACCGTGCGCTTCTACGAACGGCTGCTGGCGCTGATCAAACGGCCCGAGTTACGCCACCATAGCCGCCTGCCGGCGCCCCCGTGGGGGCTCATGGACCTCGACGCCATAGCCTTCATCACCCCTTTGCTGGAGGCCACCTTCGAGGCCAAACCCCGCCAGGAATGGCTGCGGCTGCTGGGTGAGGCCGACATCCCCACCCAGCCGGTGCAGTCCCGGGAGGAGTTCCTGGCCTCCTCGTTGTGCGCGTCCAACGAGCTGACCGCCGAGGTGGATCACCCCGAGCTGGGCCGGGTGCGCATCGGCGGCCGGCCAGTGCGCTTCGAGCGGGGCGACGGCGCCATCGAGCGCCCCGCTCCCCGCCGGGCGGAACACGACGCCGCCGTCCGCGCCGAGCTGGCCGCCCCGGCCGCGCCAGCCCAGCCAGCCTGGCCGGGTCAGGGCGGGCCGCCCCTGGACGGGGTGCGAGTGTTGGACCTGTCCTCCTTCATTGCCGGACCGGTGGTGAGTCGACATTTGGCCATGTTGGGGGCAGATGTGGTCAAGGTGGAGGCCCCCACCGGGGACCCTTTCCGGGCCTTCGGCGAAGCCTTCGCCGCCTGGAACCACGGCAAACGCTCCATCGCCTTGGATCTGACCACCGACACCGACCGCGCCGTGCTGCACGCGTTGGTGGTCAACGCCGACGTGGTGGTGGAGAACTTTCGGCCAGGAGTGGCGGCCCGGCTGGGCTGTGACCACGCCACCTTGGCTGCGCTCAACCCCGAGCTGATCTACCTGTCCTGCCCCGGTTACGGGGTGGATCCCGAGCTATCGGGGGCGGCCGCCTTCGACCCGTTGCTGCAATGCCTGGGTGGGGTGATGGACAGCCAGGGCGGCGACGACGAACCGGTGTTCCTGACCGCACCGCTGCACGACGTGATGGTCCCCCTGCTGGGCGCCTTCGGGGTGGTGGCGGCCCTGCACCACCGCCAGCACGGCCACGGCGGCCAGCGGGTGCTGACCTCCCTGGCCCATGCCTCCCTGGCCTGCCAGATGGCCGAGGTGACCAACTACCCCGGCGCCGCCGAACCGCTCCGGGGCGGTTTCGATTACAAGGGACCCCTCCCCGAGCAGGGTCTGATCGAGACAGAAGCCGGCTGGATGGCCCTCGATGAGGGCCGCCAGGTGGCCGTGTCGCGAACAGGGTTGATCAACAGCGAGTTGGCCGCCGCCAACGAGTTGCTGGTCACCCACCATCATCCGAGCTTCGGGACCCTCAGCGCCTTCGGGCAGCTGGTGCGGGGTGCCGGGGCCCCACCCGCCCGGGGGCCCCTGCTCGACGAGCACCGAGCTGAGATCCTGGCCGAGCTTCCCGCCGAGTTTCCAGCCGGGCTCGTGTGACCGCCCGACCAGCCCAAGGGGCCGGTAGGGTGGCGTCATGGCCTCCCCCCAGCCGCCCTCCGTCGACTGGCTCATCGACCATTTCGGCCTGGAGCCCCTGGCGGTAGAAGGCGGTCGTTACGCGGAGACCTGGCGGTCCCACCGCCATTGGCCCGGCAATGACAAACCGGCCGGTACGGCCATCCTGTTCCTGCTCACCGCCACCCCCGACGGCTTTTCCGCCTGGCACCGTCTGCCCGCCGACGAGGTCTGGCACCGCTACCTTGGCGACCCGGCCCGGCTGGTGTTGTTGCATCCCGAAGGCGCCCGAGAACACAGCAACCGCGAAGCAGGCGCTCGGCAGGACATCGTGCTGGGTGACGATCTGGCCGGCGGCCAACAGGTTCAAGTGGTGGTCCCCGCCGGTGCCTGGATGGCCTGCTATGTGCCGGCCGGCGGCCCCTGTGGCTACACGCTGGTTGGTTGCACCATGGCCCCCGGGTTCACCAAAGAGGACTACGAGGGCGCCGCCCCAGCAGAGTTGCGCCGGGCCCACCCCGAAGCCGGCGAGCTGATCCAACAGTTGAGCCGCCCGCAACAACCCCTGCGCATGCCGGCGGACTACTGAGCCGGCTGACCGTGGAGCCCATCGAGCAGCTGGCCAACGACCTGGCCGCCCTCGCCCGCTCTCCAGCTTGGCTTGCCAAACCGCCTAATCGTGCCGCGCGGGACGAGCGCTGGCGCGTCGTCGTGCAGTTCATCGACGATTTCGAGCGGGCCAACCCACCGCAGCGCCAGCTTGGCCTGGCCGGCGAGTCTTCGTCTACCGGCAGTGCCTGCTGGGACGCCTTCGTGGCTCAGGCTGGTCAGCCCAAGCGGGTCAGGCCGTCATGGCTCCATCGATGAGGTACTCGTGGCCGCTGCAGTAGGCGCTGTCGTCTGAGGCTAGGAACAGCACCAGCTTGGCCACATCGTCCGCGGTGGCGGCGCGGCCGAGCGGGATGCGGGGCACGAGCTGCTCGCGCCACTGCTCACCCAGTTCGGTGATCATCTCGGTGTCGATAATGCCCGGATGCACCGAGTTGACCCGGATGCCGTGGGGGCTCAGCTCCTGGGCGGCGGACTTGGTCATGCCCCGTACCGCCCATTTCGAGGCGCCGTAGGCGAAGGCCACCCCCGCCCCGCGCATGCCGGCGATGGAGCTGATGTTGATGATGGAACCGCTGCGCTGGGCCATCATCGGCACTGCGGCTGCCTGCATGCCCAGGAACACCCCGGTGGCGTTGACGGCCATGACCTGCTGGTAGAGCTCCAGGCTGGTCTGGGTGAGAGGGACCACCCGGAAGATGCCGGCGTTGTTGACCAACACGTCCAGCCGGCCCGCCTCAGCCAGCACCCAGGCCATCACCTCGACCCAATCCTGCTGGCTGCTCACGTCGTGGGAGCGGAAGTGCCCGCCCACCCTGGCTGCGGTCTTCTCGCCCTCGGCACCGAGCACGTCGGTGAGGAAAACCTGGGCGCCCTCGGCCGCGAACAACTCGGCTTCGGCGGCGCCCTGGCCGCGGGCCGCCCCCGTGATGAGGGCGACCTTGCCAACTAAGCGAGCAGGGCCAACTAAGCGAGCAGGGCCGGCCCAGCGAGCAGGGCCGACGGCCTCAGTCAGGGCAGGGTCAGCTCGGTCAGTCATGGCGCGATCCTTGCATGGCTGCGCCCCGGTAGAGTGCCGGTTGTGAAACGCTCCACGGTCGGACACATGCCGTGCTCGATCGCGCGTGCCCTCGACATTGTGGGTGAATGGTGGACCCCGCTCATCTTGCGAGATGTGTTCAGGGGTATGCGCCGTTTCGAGGAGATCCAGGCCAGCCTGGGCATCGCCCGCAACATCTTGTCGGATCGCCTCACCACCCTCATCGAAGCCGGGGTGCTGGAACGGCGTCAGTACCAGGCCCACCCCGACCGCTTCGAGTACCGCCTCACCGACATGGGCCGCGATTACTACCAGGTGCTCCTGGCCCTCAAGCAGTGGGGCGACACGTGGCTGGCCGAGGAAGAGGGTCCCCCCGTCACCCTCACCCACACCACCTGCGGCCACGAGGTCACCCCCATCCTGACCTGCTCACACTGCGGCGAAGCCATCGCCCCCCAGACCATCCGGTCCCCCCATCACCCCTCCGCATCCTGACCCGAGCCACCCACCGCAGCGGTAGACAGCGCCCGCCGGTGAGCCGACCGTCGCAAGGAACGTGGCCCAAGTCCCCAATCTCCACTAGCGTCTCGGCGTCCACCGACGAACATCGCCGGCAAGAACCGGTGAACAGGGAGAACGGCATGGCCACCTCGGGCTCCATCCTCGGCAACTCGGTCCTGCGGCGGGAAGATCCCACGCTCATCACCGGCGCCGGCAAGTACTTCGACGATCTCGCCTTCGACGGGTTATTGCACGTGCATTTCGTGCGCTCACCCATCGCCCACGGCACCATCACCAGCATTGACACCAGCGGCGCAGAGAACATGCCAGGCGTGCGAAAGGTCTACACCCACGAAAACATCGGCCTGCCGGACTTCCAGGCCTTCGAGATGATGCCGGCGACGCTCAACCGGCCGCCGCTGGCCCGGGGGACGGTGCGCTTCGTGGGCGACATCGTGGCCGCCGTGGTGGCGGACACCAAGGCCGCCGCGGTCGACGCCGGCGAGGCCATCGTGGTGGACTACGAGTCACTGCCGGTGGTCATCAATGCCCTCGACGCAGCCGCTCCCGGCGCCCCCCTGCTCTTCCCAGAGCATGGCTCCAACGTCTGTTTCGCTACCCAACTGGGCGACGACGTAGATGCCCTAGAGGGGGCAGACAAGGTCGGTCGGGTGACCATGGTCAGCCAGCGGCTGGCCGGGGTGCCCATGGAGCCCAACGGCTTGGTGGCGGTGCCCAACGAGCCGGTGCAGGGCGGTCTCACCACCTGGATCACCCACCAGGCCCCCCACGGCGTCCACGCCACCATCGCCCCCTACCTGGGCCTGGAGCCCGAGAAGGTGCGAGTGGTCTGCCCCTGGGTGGGTGGCGGGTTCGGCCCCAAGGCCGCCGTCTACGTGGAACACCTCATCACCTGCAAGGCCGCCCTCGACCTGCAGGTCCCGGTGAAATGGACCGAGACCCGCTCCGAGGACATGGTCTCCCTGGTCCATGGCCGCGACTACATCATCGACATCGCCATGGGGGTCAAGAACGACGGCACCATCGTGGGCATGCAGGCCAACGTCACCGCCGCCGCCGGGGCCTACCCCATCGTCGGGGCCATCCTGCCCATGCTCACCCAGCTCATGTCGACGGGGGTGTACAACATCCCCAAGATCAACTTCAAGGCCACCTCCTTGATGACCAACAACACCAGCATCGGCGCCTACCGAGGGGCCGGTCGCCCCGAGGCCACCCAGATGCTGGAGCGGGTCATGGATGTGGCCGCGGCCGAGATCGGCATGGACCCCGTCGAGATCCGGATGAAGAACTTCATCCCCCCCTTCTCCACCCCCATGACCACCATCACCGGGGCCAACTACGACTCCGCCGACTACGCCCTGCCCTTGCGCAACGCCATGGCCGCCGCCGGCTACCAAGAGCTGCGGACCGAGCAGAAACGCCGCCAGGCCGCCGGCGAGAACAAGCTGCTGGGCATCGGGGTATCCGCCTATGTGGAGATCACTGCCCCCATTGGCCTGCACGTCGAGTACGGCAAGGTTGAGGTCCATGAAGACGGCACCGCTTCCATGTATGTGGGCACCTCGGTGCACGGCCAGGGCCATGAGACGGCCTTCTCCATGCTCGCCTCCGAGGTGCTGGGCATCCCCATGGACAAGATCAAGTTGGTCAACTCCGACACCCAGCTCGTGCCCCGCGGTTCCGGGACCCTCGGCTCGCGTTCCCTGCAAACAGCAGGATCCGCCGTCCACGTCGCCTCCACCGAGGTGTTCAACAAAGCCCGCCAACTGGCCGCCCACCTGCTGGAAGCGAACGTGGAAGACATCGTCAAGGGCGACGACGGCCTGCAGGTGGCCGGCGTGCCGGCCAAGGCGGTCAGCTGGAGCGAGCTGGCCACTGCGGCCAACGACGCAGCCAAGCGCCCCGAAGGCATGGAAGGTGGCCTGGTCCACGAGCTGGACTTCGACGGGGGAGATTCCACCTTCCCCTTCGGCGCCCACATCGCGGTGGTCGAGATCGACGCCGAAACAGGCAAGGTCACCCTCACCCGCCACGTGGCGGTCGATGACTGCGGGCGCATCCTCAACCCGATGCTGGTCAATGGCCAGCAGCACGGAGGCATCGCCCAAGGTGCCGCCCAGGCCCTTTTCGAACACGTTCAGTACGACGTGGACGGCAACCCCATCACCGGCAATCTGATGGACTACGCCATGCCTTCAGCAGCGGAGCTGCCCAGCTTCGAAGCCTCCAACACCCAGACCGATTCCCCCCGCAACCCCCTGGGGGCCAAGGGCATCGGCGAGTCGGGCACCATTGGTTCCACCCCTGCCATCCACAACGCGGTGGTCGACGCGCTGGCCTTCCGTGGCGTGCGCCACGTAGACATGCCCTGCACCGCCGAGCGGGTCTGGCAGGCCATGGCCAGCGCCAACTAACCCGGGGCGGCCGGCCAGTCCCGCCGATCCGATCCAGCTCGACGAGACGGGGTGCCCTACGGGGCGCCCCGTTCGCGTCGAGCCCTTGGCGGCGGATCCCTCAGTGGCGGTTGGACAGCTCGTCCACGTCCACGTCGTAGCGAGGCTTTGCTCGGCGATCACCCGGCGCCCAACTCCACTTAGCTCGACGTTCCAGGCTCGGCGCGTTGTTCAACTCGGCCAGGGCGGTCACCACACCCAACAGCGCCGGGCTGGGGGTGCGTTCCGCCTCGTTGGCCCGGCGCCGGGCGGTAGCCACGATGCGCGCCACCGGGGCCAAAGGGCCCCGCGCCTGCCACGGTGGCAGCGCCCCCTGGAAAACCAGGTTGGGCACAGGGTCAGACACGTCAAGGAAAGCGGCCAACGTCTCGTCGCGGGGGGCGCGATCGTCTCGCCGGCTGAACTGATGCACGAGGGTGACCAGCGCCCGGTATTGGGCCAGGCGTACGGCCCCCGTAGTGGTGCGCAACACGTGGGCAGTGTCCTCGGTGTCAAGATCCGCCACCACCCGCAGCACGATTACCTGCCCGTGCTCGGCGTCCAAGCTGTTGCCAAGCTGGGCGATGGCGTGTTCCACCGGGTCGGTCGGCATCGCCCAGGGTTCGACCGGCCCCGGGTGGGTGGCCAGCCCCGCCTCGGTCAGGTGGCGGCGGGCCACGGTGTAGAGCAGCACCCGAAAATCCCGCTCGGTCCCCGCGAAATTGGCCAACTGCACGACCAAGTTCCGCCAAACCCGCTGGCTCAACTCCTCCGCCAAGGTTGGCTCGCAAAACTGCAGATAGCGGCCCAAGCCCGGATGGAAGGCCCCATAGAGCGCCGTGAACGCCTCGGAGTCCCCTGCCCGGGTTGAGCGAACAATGGTCGTAAAAGTGGTTCCCAGCGTCACGCACACCTCGTCGGCGGACACCCCCTCCCGGCGCAGGAGACCATAGTCATACTCAATCCAGGGCTGCGCCCCCGACGGCGGCAGCTGGCGGGGTCCCCCACCCGCTGGCGGGGTCCCAACCCCACCAGCAACAACCCCGCCGCGCCGCGACCGACACCCCCACCCGCTTCCCCTTGGGCCGAGGGAAGAACATAGGAGTTTCTCCGGTGACGAAATGCCCGCAGAGCCGCGCCGCCCAAGCCTTTTCGTCACCGGAGAAACAGGTACGGGACGCCGAACCCAATTCGTCACCGGAGAAACGGGTATGGCGCCCAGACCAACCCCCCTCGCACGGGGGCTCGGGCCGGCCGGGGAACCACCATTTGCCTCGCTGCCAACTCGCTCCAAAGTCCGTCGCCACCGCTACGTCCTTCACGCCCTACGCCCGACGGACCAGCCAGCAGCTCCGGCCAACCGGTAACAGGGTCTGGGTCCGGGTCTGGGTCTGCGGGAGCAGCTCAGGACGGAACGGCTTGATCCTCGTTGGAGCCCACGTGAGCGGCAGTGATGGTGCGCAGGAAGGCTTCGACCTCGGCGCGGTCACGGGTGCGGCCGAACGGGGGCAGGGCCCGCACGATATCCCAACGATACCGGGCGGTACCCAAGCGTCGATCGAACACGGCCACGACCCCTTTGTCGGTGCCGTTGCGGATGAGCCGTCCGGCGGCCTGGGCCAACAAGGTGGCGGCCCTGGGCACATCAATGGTGGCGAAGGCGGCCCCTCCGGCCCGATCGCGCCGAGCATTGAGCAGCGGATCATCGGGCCGGGGGAAGGGCAACCGGTCGATGGTGACCAGCGACAGGGTCGCCCCTGGCACATCAATGCCTTGGAACAAACCGGTGGTGGCGAACAAGCAGGCACGGTGGTCGTCGCGGAAAGCCTCGATAAGACGACCGATGGGCAGATCACCCTGGGCCAGCACCGGAAAGGCCAACAACGGGCGCAGCACCGCCACCGCCGCCTGCAACGCCCGCCAGCTGGTGAACAAGGCCAACGTGGCACCACCGGCAGCGTTGATGAGGGCGGCTAGCTCCTCGTGCAGGGCGTCGCGATAGCTTTCGTGCCGAGGGTCGGGCAGGTGCAACGCGCAGTAGAGCAAAGCGTTGTGCTGATAATCGAAGGGACTACCCACGTCGAGCTGGTCGTGCTCGGCTGCACCCAAACCCACCCGCCTCGCCATACCATTAGGTATGGTAGCGCTCGTGAGAATCGCGGTGCGATTGCCCCACACGGTTGCCCCCAGCACGGGACCGATCTCTACCGGCGCCACCGCCAGGCGAGGGTCGCCCCCGTCGGGCACCCAGGCCACATAGTTGTCGGGCAGGGCCAGCAACACGTCAAGTTCCTCGGTGAGGGCCATAGCCACCCGCTGGGCCCTGGCCCGGCGCTGGTCAGCGTCGGCCACTGAGGTGGTGATGGCCCGCAGCGCCACCGTCACCGCCTGCACCCGGGAGCGGGCCAGGTTCACCGCCTCGGCCACCTCCGTGGGCAACGGGGCGCTCAACCGTTGGCCGAGGAAGGGCCTCAAGGTGGCCACCAAACCGGCTCCGGCGTCGATCAGGGAGCCGGCCAACTTGGGATCCGCCACCACCGCCCGCACTCGGGCGGCGAAAGCGGCGAAGCGGCCGGTGCCCAACTCGAAGCCCAGCGTGGAGGACAACACGTCTTCCAACTGGTGGCATTCGTCGATGATGACCACGTCGTGTTCGGGCAAGATCCGGTCCCCAGCGCCGATGTTCACCCCGTAGAGGGCGAGGTTGGCGATAACCACGTCGGCATCGGTGGCCTCGGCGCGGGCGGCCTCAGCGAAACAGTCCCCTCCCCGCGGGCAACGAGCCGCCCCCGGGCACTCGTCACCGCTGACGCTGAGGGCCGACCAGGCCCGGGGCGAGGGCTCCTCGTCCAACTCAGCCCGATCTCCCGAGGCGGTGCTGGCCGCCCACTCGATCAGCCCTTCCAGCTCTTTGGCTACGCTGACCCCGCCCAGCTCCAGCTCAGCCTGGCCCAAACCGGCCTCGACCTCGTCCAGG
>JANPEN010000328.1:0-2373 GCA_031422955.1 Acidimicrobiia bacterium | reverse complement strand
GGGGCCATACCAGCCGGAATGATAGGCGGAGCCGGTGGGTTCAGGGGGAACCGCCCAAGCCGGCAATCACCCGACTGAGCGTACTCATGATTCGAAGAGCGGGATGCATCCGGTCGCGCTAGCGTCGCCTGATCACCAACCAACTAGCTCTGCGCTGGTTACCCGCAGCACGATCATGTCAACCGCTACCCGACACTGCTTGCGCTCCGGCGCTGGAGGATCCAATGAAGATCGCCCGCTTCACCCACCAGGGACGTACCCGCCTCGGCGTGGTCCTCGGCGAGGAGCTGGCTGACGTCGGCTCGGCCTCGCCGGAACTTCCCACCGACGTGGGTGAGCTGTTGGCTGGCGCCGGCCTCGCCGCCCTGGCCCCGCTCGTGGAAGGCGCCGCCCGCATCCCGCTGGCCGAGGTGACCCTCGAGGCCCCGGTGGCCCGCCCCCCGGAGTTCTTGGCCATCGGCCTCAACTACGCCCTGCACATCGCGGAGTCCGGCCGGGAAGCACCCAAGGTGCCGGTGGTGTTCAACAAGCAGGCCACCTGCGTGAACCGCCACGGGGGCGACATCCACATTCCCGCCCCAGCGCCGGACATGATCGACTACGAAGGCGAGCTGGGCGTGGTCATCGGGAGGACGGCCAAACGGGTCAAAGCAGCCGACGCCATGGACTACGTGGCTGGTTACCTGATCGTCAACGACGTGTCGGTGCGGGACTGGCAGCGAGCCTCGGCCACCATGACCATGGGCAAGTCGTGGGACACCCATGGCCCTATCGGCCCCTGGTTGACCACCGCCGACGAGGTGGGCGACCCTCAGGCCCTTTCCATCAAGACCTGGGTCAGCGGCGACCTGCGCCAGGACGGCAACACCGCCAACATGATCTTTCCGGTAGCCGCCCTCATCGAGCATCTCTCCACTGCCTGCACCCTGCTGCCCGGGACGGTCATCGCCACCGGCACCCCTGAAGGGGTCGGCATGGCCATGAAGCCTCCCGGGTTCCTACACGCCGGGGACACCGTCCGCATCGAGATCACCGGGTTGGGGACATTGGAGAACCCCGTGGTGGCCGAGCCGGCCTGACCCGAGCACCGCAACGACCTAGACGCCCGGCTGACGCGCAGCTGGTTCTCCGGTGACGACTTCGGAGGGGTCTGCATCCCCCGTCCGTTCGAGATCCCCACCTGTTGGACGCCGCCTTCGGGTTGCACAGGGCTGACCGACTCAACGTACCGAGCGGGATGGTACGGACTTGGGTACCTGGCGGAAGGGGAGGTGCTTGTCGACCTCTGGCTCTTTGGGCAGGCCGAGGATGCGCTCACCGATGATGTTGCGCTGGATCTGGTCAGTGCCGCCGCCGATGGACGTGAAGTAGGCGTTGAGCATGGCGTAGGTGGCATCGGCAGCCTCGGGCCATACATCACTGGCCAGGGTCCCCTCCGGCCCCAGCAGCGAGACTTGCAGCCGCCCGGCCCGATGCAGCAGGCCGGACATGGCCAACTTACCGAGCGACGCCACCGGCGTGGATGAGCCCTGTTCCATGGCCGCCTTAGCTCGGCGGCCGTTCCACTCGTTCACCATGCGTAGGCAGTGCAGGTCGGCCAGGTCCTGACGCACGAGAGGGTCGAGGTTACGGCCCCGGGCTCTGGCCAGGGCCACCAGCTCCAGATCGGGCGCGGGGGCGCTGCGTTCCGAGGTCGGATCCCGCGCCGCGGTAGCCGCCGCAGGCGACGAACGCGGGCGGGACGGGTTTGACTGGCGGCGTTGGCTGGAGCCCATCATCATGCGCTCGTACATGAGTGCGGTCTGCAACACCCACCAGCCAGCGTTGAGCTCACCCAGGCGGTTGGCGTCGGGCACCCTGGCGTCGGTGATGAACACCTCGTTGAAGCGCGAGTCGCCGGTGGCTTGGCGGATCGGGCGTACCTCCACACCGGGCTGGCGCATGGGAAAGAAAAAGAAGGTGATGCCGCGATGCTTGGGTTGATCCAGGTCGGTCCGGGTGATCAGCAGGGCGTACTCGGCCTGCCGACCACCGGAGGTCCACACTTTTTGACCGTTGACGATCCATTCGTCACCGTCGCGCTCGGCTCGGGTCTGCACGCTGGCCAGATCCGAGCCGGCCCCGGGCTCGCTGTAAAGCAAGCACATCTCCAGCTGTTGGAGCAGTAGCGGTCGCAATACCTTGGCTTTCAGCTCATCCTGGCCGAAGGCGAGGACCGTGTTGGCCCACAGGTTGGTGACATCTTGGCCGTAGCCGCCGGAACCGAAAGCTTTAAACTCCTCATCCACCAACCGGGCCGCCTCGGGGGAGACGCCTCGCCCATACTATTGCTGGGGCCAGCTCGGCGCCGACCAGCCGGCGTCGACCACTTTG